>JAVVFE010000079.1:0-10184 GCA_032251175.1 Thermohalobaculum sp. | reverse complement strand
CCGCCTTCGGCGCCGGGGCGCCGCCTGCGTCCGCCGCGCTTGCCGCGGCGGCGGCGCTTGGCGCCCTTGCCGTCGGCGTCGTCGCTGGTCGGCGATGGCGCCGTCGCGGGCCGGGCCGCAGGAGCGGGGGCCGGCGCCGGCGCGGGGGCCGCGGCGGCCTCGACCTCGTCCTCCTCGGCGATGTCGTCGAAATCGTCGAGGTCGTAGTCCTGCGCCACCGACTGCGCCGAAATCGCCGGCGCGCCGATGGTGACGACTGCGCGGCTCTGGGTCTTGGAGCGGTCGATCTTGTAGTTCGGCGTCAGCAGCGTGGCGTCGCCGAACACGTTGATGACCATGTTGTAGCGCTCCTCGATCGAGGCGAGGTTGCGGCGCTTGTAGTTGATCAGGTAGTTCGCGATCTCGACCGGCACGGTCACGCCGACCTCGGCCGAGCGGGCGCGCACGCCTTCCTCCTCGATCTCGCGCAGGATGGCGAGCGACATGTTCTCGTCCGACCGGATGATGCCCTGGCCGTGGCAGTGCGGGCAGGGCTGGGTGGTGGCCTCGAGCATGCCGGGGCGCAGCCGCTGGCGGCTCATCTCCATCAGGCCGAAGCCCGAGATGCGGCCGACCTGGATGCGGGCGCGGTCGTTCTTGAGCCGGTCCTTCATCCGCTTCTCGACGGCGCGGATGTTACGGCTGTCTTCCATGTCGATGAAGTCGATCACGATCAGGCCGGCAAGGTCGCGCAGACGCAACTGGCGGGCGACCTCGTCGGCGGCCTCGAGGTTGGTCTTGGTCGCGGTCTCCTCGATCGAGCCCTCGCGGGTCGAGCGGCCCGAGTTCACGTCGATCGCCACCAGCGCCTCGGTGATGCCGATGACGATGTAGCCGCCCGACTTGAGCTGCACCACCGGCGAGAACATGCCGTTGAGGTAGCCTTCGACCTGGTAGCGGATGAAAAGAGGAACATTTTCAGCGTAAAGCTGGACGTTCTTCGCATGCGAAGGCATGAGCATCTTCATGTAGTCCTTCGCCTCGCGGTAGCCGCCCTCGCCCTCGACGAGGATGGCCTCGATGTCCTTCGAGTAGATGTCGCGGATCGTGCGCTTGATCAGCGAGCCTTCCTCGTAGATCAGGCAGGGCGCGCTGGACTTCAGCGTCAGTTCGCGCACCTGCTCCCACTGGCGCAGCAGGAATTCGTAGTCGCGCTTGATCTCGGGGCGGGTGCGCTCGGCGCCCGCGGTGCGCACGATCAGGCCCATGCCCTCGGGCACGTCGAATTCGGCCACGATCTCGCGCAGGCGCTTGCGGTCGGCGGCCGAGACGATCTTGCGGCTAATGCCGCCGCCGCGCGCGGTGTTGGGCATCAGCACGCAGTAGCGCCCGGCGAGGCTGAGATAGGTGGTCAGCGCCGCGCCCTTGTTGCCGCGTTCCTCCTTGACGACCTGGACCAGCATGATCTGCCGGACCTTGACCACGTCCTGGATGCGGTAGCGGTGGCGGCGTTGGGCGCGGGCCTCGACCTCCTCATCGCGGGTGTCGTCCGAGCCGATCGATTCGACCTCCTCGGGCGCGGGGGCGGGGGCATCCTCGCCGCGCGCGGTCTCGGTCGCGTCGTCGGCGCCAGACTCGGCGGCCGGGGCCGCGGCGGTCTCGTCGCGGCCGGTCTTGGTGCGCTTGCGGCGGCGGCGGGGCTTGGCCGGCGAGGCGTCGGAGGTGTCGGCCGCCTCGGCGGGTTCGGCCGCGATGTCCTCGCTCACGCGCTCGGCGCCGTCCTCGAGGCCGGTGTCCTCGGCCATCGAGCGGGGCGTGCCGGTGTCGTCGGGACCGCTGTCGTCGGTGCCGCTGTCGTCGGTGTCAGCGGGCGTGTCGGCGCTGTCGGCGAGAGTGCCGGCGGTGTCGGGCGCAGGGGCCGCGGCCTCGGGTTCGGCCGGGGCGGGTTCGGCAGTTTGCGGCGCAGGCGCGGGGATGGCTGCGGCCGGCACCGTCTGGTCGTCGTCCCAGCCGGGCGTGTCGCCCTCGGGCTCGATCACCGAAAATCCTGCGATCTCGGTGCCTTGATCGGACGCCTTCGACGCAGCGCGCGGCTCGCGCCCGCCACCGTCGCGGGACCGTTCGCGGCCGCCCTCGCGCCCGCGGTCTCCGTCGCGGCTGCGCTCGCCGTCGCGCCCGCGGTCGCGCCGGTTCCGGTTGCGGCGGTCGCCGCCTCGGCCGCTGCCCTCGGCTTCCTCGTCCTCGGCGGCTTCGCGCTGGGCGCGGGCCTCCTCGCGCAGCAGCGCCTGACGGTCGGCCATCGGGATCTGGTAATAGTCGGGGTGGATCTCGGCGAAGGCCAGGAAGCCGTGCCGGTTGCCGCCGTAATCGACGAAGGCGGCCTGGAGCGAGGGCTCTACCCGGGTGACCTTGGCCAGATAGATGTTGCCAGCAAGCTGGCGCTTGGTGATCGATTCGAAGTCGAAATCGTCAACCTTGTTGCCGTCCACCACGACGACCCGGGTCTCCTCCGGGTGGGTGGCGTCGATGAGCATTTTCTTTGTCATGAATCCCTTCGCCGTCCCGGCCCGTTGCGCCAGGGGCGCAAGAGGCGGGGAGAGGGCGTCTCTCGAACTGTGGATATCCCCGGCCGGTTTCGCGCGCGGGACCGGCAGGGGAGCGGCGCTCTCCTGCAATAGGGCGGTCTTGGCTGTGCGGGCGGGGCATCGCGGTCTCGGTCCAGGCGCCGCACACCGGCGGCGCAATGATGTATTCTCTCGTCGGGTGCGCGATCTGCGCGGTCGAAGCCGGGTGCCGGACCCGGTTCCGGCGCGCCGCGCGATGCGGGCGCCATGGCCGGATGGGCCGGTCTGATCCTCGGGACCTTTCCCCTCCGGCAGCGTGCCGGGGGCGATGAGGGCCGATTGGCTCCGCTTTCCGCTATAGCGGTGCGCCCGTGACATGACAAATGGATTTTGTCCCGGAATGGGCGCGCGTGCTAGCCTGGGTGGCGAGGCGGACGGGCAGGGGAGCGGGCATGGCGTGCGGGGCATGGCGGCGGGCGGCGGCATGGCTGTGCCTGGTCGCGCTGGGGGCGGGTGCTGCCGCCGGCCCGGCACGCGCGGCGGGCCCGGACGCGCCCGCCGAGATCGCGCTGACCGCCGTGGAGGCGCAGGATCGCGGCGGCGACGCGGTCCTGACGCTGACGCTGAGCGACGCCGCGCCCTTCACCTTCTTCCTGCTGGATGCGCCCCGGCGCCTGGTGGTCGACTATGCCTCGCGCAGCGGCGCGGGGCCGGCGCGCGCGCCGGTGCTGCCGCCGCCCTTCGGTGTGCCGCGCCACGGCCTGTTCCGGCCCGACCGCGCGCGGCTGGTGGTGCCGCTGGACCGCCCGCTGGGCGTGCTGCGCGCGGTGCCGACGACGGCGCCGGGGATCGAGATCACGCTGGCGCCGGTCAGCGTCGAGGCCTTCGCCGCCCGCGCCGGGTGGCCCGCGGGCGCGCGCTGGGCGGATGGCGGCGCCGCCCCGCCGCCGGCCGCGGCGGGCGAGACCCGGCCGCTGGTGGTGATCGACCCGGGCCATGGCGGCCCCGACCCCGGCGCGATGGCCGAGGGCGTGATGGAGAAGGACGTGGTGCTGGCCTTCGCCCGGCGCCTGGCGCGCCGGATCGAGGCGAGCGGCGCGGCGCGGGCCGTGCTGACGCGCGACCGCGACGTGTTCCTGCCGCTGGGTGAGCGGGTGCGGATCGCGCAGCGGGCGCGGGCGCAGGTGTTCGTCTCGATCCATGCCGACATCGTGCTGGAAGGCGCGGCGGCGGGGGTGTCGGTCTACACCCTCGCGCCCGAGGCGAGCGATGCGGCCGCGGCCGATCTGGCCGAGCGCGAGAACCGCGCCGATGTGCTGGCCGGCGCCGAGGCCGAGGGGATGTCGGACGACGTGGCGCGGGTGCTGATCGAACTGGCCCAGCGCGGCAGCATGGCCGAGGCCGAGCGTCTGGCCGCGGCGACGCTGGCAAGCCTGCGCGACGATGTCGAGCTGCTGCGCACCCGCCCGCACCGGCGCGCCGATTTCCGCGTGCTGAAGGCGCCCGAAATCCCCTCGGTGCTGATCGAGCTGGGGTTCCTGACCAGCCCCGCCGACCGGGCGCGCATCGTCACCCCCGCCTGGCAGGAGGTCGCGGCCGAGGGCGTGGCGCAGGGCATCCTGCACTGGGCGCGCGAGGCGGGGCCCGCCTGGCGCACCCCGCACGCCGCCGCGCCGCCCGACCGCGCCGCACGGGCGCTGCGCACAGGCAGCGATACCCCCGACGCCGCCCGCCTGCCGTGAGCGGCGCGATCGGGGCATGGAGTGCGCCGCCGTTCTGCGGTAAGAGAGGGGTTGAGACGGGCCGCCCTGGGGCGCGGCCCGCGCCTGCGACCCGTCGGATCGGGAGGATGAACGGCCGGCATGCTGCGTTTTCTGGGATTGATCTTCAGCGCCACCACCAGCGCGGCGCTGTTTGCCATGGCCGGGGGCTTCGCGCTGGTGCATCTGTTCGGCAGCGACCTGCCGCGGCATGACGAGCTGGGCAACTACCAGCCCAAGCTGCTGAGCCGGGTCTATTCGGGCGATGGCGCGGTGATCGCGCAGTTCGCCACCGAGCAGCGCGTGTTCGTGCCGATCGACGAAGTGCCCGACCTGGTCAAGCAGGCGGTGATCTCGGCCGAGGACAAGAATTTCTACTCGCATCCCGGCGTCGATGCGCTGGGCATCGCCAAGGCGGTGATCCGATATGCGCGCGCGCGCAGCACCGGCGGCGACACGCGGCTGTCGGGGGCCTCGACCATCACGCAGCAGGTGATGAAGAACTTCCTGGTCGGCAACGAGCGGTCGGTCGAGCGCAAGATCAAGGAGGCGATCCTTGCCGTGCGGCTGGACGGGGCGCTGACGAAGGACCAGATCCTCGAGCTTTATCTCAACGAGATCTTCCTGGGCGCGCGATCCTACGGCATCCTTGCGGCGGCGCGGAACTATTTCGGCAAGGCGCTGGAGGACCTGACGCCGGCCGAGGCGGCCTATCTGGCGGCGCTGCCCAAGGCGCCGTCCGACCTGCACCCGATGCGCAACCGCGAGCGCGCGATCGAGCGGCGCAATTATGTGCTGCGCCAGATGCAGGAAAACGGCTACCTGAGCGCGGCCGAAGCCGATGCCGCACGCGCGAGCCCGTTCGCGACCCTGCTGGACGGCGACGCGCCGGTGGCGGCGCTGAACCCCGATCCCGACTATTTCATCGCCGAGGTGCGCCGTCAGGTTTCAGCCGAGATGGGCGAGGCCGCGGTGAACGAGGGCGGGCTGACCATTCGCGCCACCATCGACCCCGCCATGCAGGTGGCCGCCGGGCGCGCGCTGCGCCGCGGGCTGGAGGGCTATGACCGCGGCCTGGGCGTCTGGCACGGCACGCTGGGCCGGATCGACAGTCTGGCTCAAGGCGCGCCCGAGGGCTGGCGCGCCGCGCTGGGCGCGCACCGCACGCCGCGCGACATCGAGGGCTGGCACCCGGCGGTGGTGCTCGAGGTCGGCGACAAGACCGCGATCCTGGGCATCGAGGGCGTGGAGGCCGACGGCCCCGCCGGGCCCGGCACCGCGCGGCTGCGGCTGGCCGACGAGGCCTGGATCCGCGCGGTCAGGCGCGACGGCGCCACCGCGCGCGCGCCGCAGAAGGGGGCTGACCTGTGGCAGGCGGGCGATGTGCTGTTGGTCGCCCCGGCCGCCGAGGGGGAGGGCTGGCGGATGCACCAGATCCCCGAGGTGCAGGGCGCCTTCATGGCGATGGACCCGGCCTCGGGCCGGGTGCTGGCGATGTGGGGCGGCTTCTCGTATGGCCAGTCGGTGTTCAACCGCGCGACGCAGGCGCTGCGCCAGCCCGGGTCGGCGTTCAAGCCCTTCGTCTATGCCGCCGCGCTCGATGCCGGCTACACGCCCGCGACCATCGTGCTGGATGCGCCGGTGGTGGTGCGCCAGGCGGGCGGCGAGGACTGGCGGCCGAAGAATTCGTCGGGCCGGTTCTACGGCCCGTCGCCGCTGCGCCTGGGGCTGGAGCTGTCGCGCAACCTGATGACCATCCGCATCGCCCAGCAGATCGGCATGGACCGGATCGCCGCCTATGCCGAGCGCTTCGGCGTCTACCAGAACATGCCGCATCACCTGAGCTATGCGCTGGGGGCGGGCGAGACCACGCTCTACGACATGGTCGCGGCCTATGGCATGTTCGCCAATGGCGGCAAGCGGGTGCGCCCGACCGTGGTCGACCGCATCCAGGACCGCAACGGCAACACGCTCTATGCCCACGACCCGCGGCTGTGCCAGGGTTGCCGCGTCGACGGCGCCGAGCCGCGGGGCGAGCCGCTGCTGTTCGACCAGCGCGCGCAGATCATGAACCCGGTGACCGCCTACCAGATCGTCTCGATCCTCGAGGGCGTGGTCGCCCGCGGCACCGCGAGCCGCACGGTGGGGGGCCTGGGCTTCCCGGTGGCCGGCAAGACCGGCACCACCAACGACGCCAAGGATGCCTGGTTCATCGGCTTCACCCCCGACCTCGTGGCGGGCTGCTTCATCGGCTATGACAACCCCCAGCCGATGGGGCGTCACGCCTATGGCGGCACGCTGTGCGGCCCGGTGTTCCGCGAGTTCATGGCCGAGGCGATGAAGGACCGCGTGCCGGGCGAATTCCACGCGCCCGAGACCGGCGGCATGGTCACGGTGAAGATCGACCGCCTGACCGGCGAGCGGCTGGCCGACGACGCCTCGGGGCCCGATGTCATCGTCGAGGTGTTCCAGCAGGGCTCGGAGCCCGAGCTTTACGCCGAGGCGAGCGCGATCGCCGGCGACGAGGTGCTGTTCGGCAATTTCGGCGGCGACCTGCCGTTCGCCTTCGCTGGCGAGGGGGTCGACTCGGGCTATGGCACCGGCGCCTTGCCGCCGACCTCGGAGGGGCCTGCCGATCCCGCGGGCCGGCCGCGCCCGACCGAACCGAGCGTCGGCCTCGGCACCGGCGGGCTTTACTGAAAGCGGCGCAGGCAGCCGGGGCACCGCTTTACCCGGCGCCCTTGCGTCGCTATGTCAGCCGGCAGATGATCCCCTACGCCAACGAGACGCACGCATGAAATCCGAGACCGCCGCCATCGTCGCCGATATCGAGAAGTCGCTCGCGCTGCTGCGCCAGCGGCTCAACTGGGACACGGCCGAGGCGCGGCTGGAGGAATTCAACGCCTTCGCCGAGAACCCCAACCTGTGGAACGACCCCGCCCGGGCGCAGAAGCTGATGCGCGAGCGCCAGATGCTGTCGGACACGATCGAGGGCTATCGCGCGCTGGCGGGCGGCTTTGCCGACAACATCGAGCTGATCGAGATGGGCGAGGCCGAGGGCGACGCCGAGATCGTGGCCGAGGCCGAGACAGCCCTGGCCGAGTTGCGCGAGAAGGTGGCGGCGCGCGAGGTCGAGGCGCTGCTGTCGGGCGAGGCGGACGGCAACGACTGCTTCCTCGAAGTCCATGCCGGCGCCGGCGGCACGGAAAGCTGCGACTGGGCGGCGATGCTCGCGCGCATGTATGTGCGCTGGGCCGAGGCGCATGGCTACAAGGTCGAGCTGCAATCCGAGAGCGGCGGCGAGGAGGCCGGGATCAAGTCGGCCACCTACCGCGTCAACGGGCCCAATGCCTATGGCTGGCTCAAGACCGAATCGGGCGTCCACCGGCTGGTGCGGATCTCGCCGTTCGATTCACAGGCGCGGCGGCACACCTCGTTCTCGTCGGTCTGGGTGTATCCGGTGGTCGACGATTCGATCGAGATCGAGATCAACCCGTCAGATCTGCGCATCGACACCTATCGCAGTTCCGGCGCCGGCGGGCAGCATGTCAACACCACCGACTCGGCGGTGCGGATCACGCATATCCCGACCAACATCGTCGTCACCTCGTCCGAGAAGTCGCAGCACCAGAACCGCGCGAACGCGATGGCGGCGCTGAAGGCGCGGCTCTACGATCTCGAGATGAAGAAGCGCACCGCGATCATCCAGGAACTGCACGACGCCAAGGGCGAGGCGGGCTGGGGCAACCAGATCCGATCCTATGTGCTGCAGCCCTACCAGATGGTGAAGGACCTGCGCACCGGGGTCGAGACCTCGGACACGGCGGGCGTGCTGAGCGGCGATCTCGACCGCTTCATGGCGGCGGCGCTGGCGCAGGAGGTCACCGGCAAGACCCGCGCCGAGGCCGCCGCCGAGGAAGTCTGAAGGGGCGGCAGGGGGGCGCGATGAGCGAGGCGCCGGTGGCAGGGTTGGACCCCGAGGCGGCGCGCGCCGAGATCGCGCGGCTGACCGCCGAGATCCGCCGCCACGACGCCCTTTATTTCCAGAAGGATGCGCCCGAGGTTTCGGACGCCGCCTATGACGCGATGAAGCACCGCCTTGCGGCGCTGGAGGCAGCGTTCCCGGAGTTCATTGCCGAGGACAGCCCCTCGCTGAAGGTGGGGGCGGCGCCGGCCGAGGGCTTTGGCAAGGTCCGCCACCGGGTGCGGATGCTCTCGCTCGGCAATGCATTCTCGGAGGACGACGTGGCCGAATTCGTGGCCCGCATCCGCCGCTTCCTGACGCTGCCCGACGCGCCCATCGCCTTCACCGCCGAGCCCAAGATCGACGGGCTGTCGCTGAGCCTGCGCTACGAGGGCGGGCGGCTGGTCGAGGCCGCCACCCGCGGCGACGGCGAGGAAGGCGAGAACGTCACCGCAAATGTCCGCACCATAAGGGAAATTCCCCAGCGCCTTCCCGCCGGCGTGCCCGAGGTTTTCGAGGTGCGCGGCGAGGTCTACCTGCGCCATGCCGATTTCGCCGCCCTGAACGCCGCGCAGGCCGAGGCGGGCGACAAGATCTTCGCCAACCCGCGCAATGCCGCAGCTGGCAGCCTTCGCCAGCTCGACCCGGCGATCACGGCGAAGCGGCCGCTCAGGTTCTTTGCCTATGGCTGGGGCGAGGTCGCCCGCCTGCCCGCGGACACGCAATCGGGCGTCATGGCGGCGCTGGGCGAGTGGGGCTTCCCGATCAACGACCGCATCGCGGTGTGCGAGAGCGTGGAGGCGATCCTCGCGCATTACCGCGCGCTCGAGGCCGATCGCGCCAACCTCGGCTACGACATCGACGGCGTGGTCTACAAGGTCGACCGGCTGGACCTTCAGGAGCGTCTCGGCTTCGTCAGCCGGGCGCCGCGCTGGGCGATCGCGCACAAGTTCCCGGCCGAGCATGCGACCACGGTGCTGGAAGGCATCGACATCCAGGTCGGGCGCACCGGGGCGCTGTCGCCTGTCGCGCGGCTGCGTCCGGTGACCGTGGGCGGCGTGGTGGTGTCGAACGCGACGCTGCACAACGAGGACTATATCGCCGGGCGGGGCGCCAATGGCGAGCCGATCCGCGAGGGGCGCGACCTGCGCATCGGAGACACGGTGACGGTGTATCGCGCCGGCGACGTAATCCCCAAGGTGGTGGACGTGGACCTGACGCGCCGCCCCGCGGATGCGGTGCCTTATGAATTCCCCACCGTCTGCCCGGCCTGCGGCAGCCACGCGGTGCGCGAGGCCGGCGAGGCGGTGCGCCGCTGCACCGGCGGGCTGATCTGCCCCGCGCAGGCGGTCGAGCGGCTGAAGCATTTCGTCAGCCGCGGCGCGATGGACATCGAGGGGCTGGGGGCGAGGCAGGTCGAGGCGTTCTGGGAGATGGGTTGGGTGCGGGAGCCCGCCGATATCTTCACGCTGGAAGCGAGGTTTGGGCCGCAGGGAACCGAGCTGCAACGCCTTTCTGCGCTGGAAGGCTATGGCGCGAAATCGGCCGAGAACCTTCTGGCGGCGATCCGGGCGCGGCGCGAGGCGGCGCTGGACCGCTTCATCTTCGCACTTGGCATCCGGCATGTGGGCGAGACCACGGCGCGGTTGTTCGCGCGGCATTACCTGTCGTGGGATGCCTTCGCCCGGGCGATGATCGAGGCGGCGGCCGACCCCACGGCCCGCGCGGCGATCCTCGCCATCGACGGCGTGGGCGACGTGCTGGCGGACGCGGTGATCGCCTTCTTCGACGACGAACACAACCGTGCCGCGCTCGACCGGCTGCTGGCGCATGTCACCCCCCGCGCCGCCGAGCGCCCCCGCAACGAAGGCAGCCCGGTCGCCGGCAAGACGCTGGTCTTCACCGGCACGCTCGAGC
>JAVVFE010000078.1:0-10191 GCA_032251175.1 Thermohalobaculum sp. | reverse complement strand
TCTATGTCCATGCCCTGGTCCGCGACGAGAAGGGCAAGAAGATGTCGAAGTCGCTGGGCAACGTCATCGACCCGCTCGACCTGATCGAGAAATACGGGGCGGATGCGGTGCGCTTCACGCTCACCTCGATGGCGGCGATGGGGCGGGACATCAAGCTGTCGGTCGCCCGGGTCGAGGGCTATCGCAACTTCTCGACCAAGATCTGGAACGCTGCCCGCTTTGCCGAGATGAACTCTTGCCGCCCGGTCGCGGGCTTCGACCCTGCCGCCGTGCGCGAGCCCGTCAACCGCTGGATCGTCGGCGAGACCATGCGCATCGCCCACGCGACCGACGATGCGCTGGCGGCCTACCGCTTCAACGATGCCGCGAACGGGCTCTATGGCCATGTCTGGGGCGTGGTCTGCGACTGGTATGTCGAACTTGCCAAGCCGCTGCTGACCGGCCCCGACGGCGCGGCGAAGGACGAGACCCGGGCGACGATGGCCTGGGCGCTCGACCACTGCCTGATCCTGCTGCACCCGATCATGCCCTTCGTGACCGAGGAACTGTGGGGCCAGATCGCGGAACGCGCGAAGATGCTGGTCCACACCGATTGGCCCGACCTGCCCGAGAGCCTCGCCGATCCGGAGGCCGACGCCGAGCTTGGCTGGGTGATCCGGGTGATCGAGGGCATCCGCTCGGTCCGCGCCGAGATGAACGTGCCGGTGGCGGCGAAGATCGACATGGTGATGACCGGCCACAGCCCGGCGGTGGGCCAGCGTTTGCTGCGCAATGCCGCGCTGATCGGGAGGCTCGCGCGGCTGGGCGAGATCGCGGTGGCGGATGCAGCGCCGAAGGGATCGGTGACGCTGGTGCTTGACGATTGCGCGGTCAACCTCGTGCTGGCCGGAGTGATCGACGTGGCGGCCGAGAAGGCGCGGCTGGCGAAGTCGCTCGACAAGGCGGGCAAGGAGATCGGCGGGCTGAGGGCCAAGCTTGGTAACGAGAAATTCGTCGCCAACGCGCCCGAGGAGGTGGTCGAGGAGAATCGCGAGCGCCTGGGCGCGGCCGAGGCCGAGGCCGCGCGGCTGGCGGCGGCGCTGGCGCGGCTGGCCGAGTTGGGCTGAGGCGGGGCGGCGTGGTTCCGAAAAGCTGAGGCCCCGGATCAAGTCCGGGGCCCAATGCCTTGGCATCGCGGAATTTATCCCGGGCGCGGGGAGGGCCCGCCCGCCGGTCAGTCCTCGCCCTCGCCCCGCTCGATCTTGGTGAACTCGACCGCGCGGTGGCCGTCGTCGCGGGCGCGGGGCTGGCGGTGCATCGCCTGCACGTGCTCGCTATCGGCTGGGTTGCCGGTTTCGCGTTCGATCTTGGTATAGGCCTTGGCGCGGGCGCCGTCGTCGTGCGGCGCCGGCTTGTCGATGATGTGCTTGGTCATGCTCGGGCTCTCCGGTTGTCTGCAAATCCGTGGCAACGGACCCGTGTCCGACCGGAACCATACCAGACCCCGGCGGCCCGACCAACCCGGACGACGCGCGCGCCTGCGATCCGCGCTGGAAACGTGGCAGGCGCCCGGATAGGGTCGCGGCCAACGATTCACAAAACTTCGACACGATGGGGGAGGCCGCGCCCATGGACGCCAAGACATTCGACAAGACCAGGCTGGTGAGCCGGCATGTGACCGAAGGCCCGCAGCGCGCGCCGCATCGTTCCTACTACTACGCGATGGGCCTGACCGAGGACGAGATCCACCGCCCGCTGATCGGCGTCGCCACCTGCTGGAACGAGGCCGCGCCCTGCAACATCGCGCTGAACCGCCAGGCGCAGGCCGTCAAGCTGGGCGTCAAGGAGGGGCTGGGCACGCCCCGCGAGTTCACCACCATCACCGTGACCGACGGCATCGCCATGGGTCACGAGGGAATGCGATCCTCGCTGCCCTCGCGCGAGGTGATCGCCGACAGCGTGGAACTGACGATGCGCGGCCATGCATATGACGCGATCGTCGGGCTCGCGGGCTGCGACAAGAGCCTGCCGGGCATGATGATGGCAATGGTGCGCCTCAACGTGCCGTCGGTGTTCATCTATGGCGGCTCGATCCTGCCCGGGCGCTACGAGGGGCGCGACGTGACCGTGCAGGACGTGTTCGAGGCGGTGGGCAAGCATCAGGCGGGGAACCTGTCCACCTGCGAGCTGGAAAAGCTCGAGGCGGTGGCCTGCCCTTCGGCCGGGTCCTGCGGCGGGCAGTTCACCGCGAACACCATGGCCTGCGTGTCCGAGGCGATCGGCCTTGCGCTGCCGAATTCGTCCGGTGCGCCCGCGCCCTACGAGAGCCGCGACCAGTATTGCGAGCTGTCGGGCCGGGCGGTCATGAACCTGCTGGCACGCGGCATCCGCGCGCGCGACATCGTCACCCGCGAGGCGCTGGAGAACGCCGCACGCATCGTCGCCTGCACTGGTGGGTCGACCAATGCCGGCCTGCACCTGCCGGCCATCGCACACGAGGCGGGGATCAAGTTCGACCTCGACGATGTCTGTGCGATCTTCCGCGACACGCCCTATTTCGTCGATCTCAAGCCCGGCGGGCGCTATGTCGCCAAGGACCTCTACGACGTCGGCGGCGTGCCGGTGGTGATGAAGCTGCTGTTCGAGGCCGGCTATCTGCACGGCGGCTGCATGACCGTGACCGGCAAGACCATGGCCGAGAACCTCGCCGACATCGCCGGCGAGGCGGACGGGAAGGTCATCCACCCGGTCTCGAAGCCGCTGAGCAAGACCGGCGGCGTCGTCGGGCTGAAGGGCAACCTCGCCCCCGATGGCGCGATCGTGAAGGTCGCCGGCATGAAGAAGCTGAAATTCGAGGGTCCCGCCCGCGTCTTCGAGTCCGAGGAGGACGCCTTCGCCGCCGTCCAGCGCCGCGACTACCAGGAAGGCGAGGTCATCGTCATCCGCAACGAGGGGCCGAAGGGCGGCCCCGGCATGCGCGAAATGCTGGCCACCACCGCCGCGATCTCGGGGCAGGGGATGGGCTCGAAGGTGGCGCTGATCACCGATGGCCGCTTCTCGGGCGCGACCCGCGGCTTCTGCGTCGGCCATGTCGGCCCCGAGGCCGCGGTGGGCGGCCCGATTGCGCTGCTGCGCGACGGCGACATCATCCAGATCGACGCCAGGAAGGGCACGATCAAGGTGAAGCTTGCGGCCAAGGAGTTGAAGGCACGCCATCGCGAGTGGAAGCAGAACCCGCCGCGCGTGAGTTTCTACGGCTCGGGCGCAATCTGGAAGTATGCGCAGCTCGTCGGCCCTGCCAAGGATGGTGCGGTCACCCATCCCGGCCATGCCGGCGAGCGGCATATCTATGCCGACCTCTGATCGACACGAAGGCGCGGGGCCGTCCCGCGCCTTTCGGGTTGGTCTGCTGGGGCTCGCGGGCCTTGTGCTGGCGGGCTGCCTTCAAACCGGCGAGAGCCTGGTCGGCGACGAACTCGAGCGCGTGCGCGCCATCCGCGATTTCGGTGTGATCTCGGCCACGCCCGAGCGCGCGGTGCTCGCCGCGCGCGGCAAGCGGGTGGTGATCGAGCCGGCGCCCGGATCGTGCATCGCGCTCGATTCGATTGAGGTCTCGCGCACCCTCGCGTTTCTCGTGGTCTCGGACTGCGTGATAGAGCGGACCGAACCGCTCGCGCCGCAAAGTGCCGAGGCGATCGAGATCGAGCTACCAGCGGCCTTTCCGGGCGTGATCACGGTGTCAGTGTCGGGCGCGCCGATGGACGAGGATGCAGGCCGGGGGCGTACGGCAACCGAGGATCTGCGCACGTTCCTGCAGACGCCGGAAGGACGCGCCCAGCTTGGTCGCGGCGGCGATGCGGCCGCGGTCGAGATCGAGGAGAGCCGGATCGTCGGCGAGACGCTCTATGTCCTGATCCGCGACCGGGGCGCCGGCGCCTCGCCCCTGCTGGCGCCCGAGTTCTGGCGCGCCTTCGCCGAAGTCAACGATCGCATGGTTCTGGCCACGGTCAGCGGCTTCCGCGACCGGCCAATGTCCTCCGAGACCATGCTGCGGAAACTGGCATCGCAGGTCAGCGCGCTGCGGGCCGCCAACGGGATGGAGCGCGGTGAGGCAGTCGCGGGCGAATTGCCGGCCGCGGTCCCGCCCGAGCGGGTGAACGACCACGCAACCAAGATTGCGCCGTATCTGGCGCCCGGCGTGCGACCCGCGCCGCGAACGCCCGCCGTTGCGCGCGCCTCGGCGGCAGCACCGGGGGCACCCCTGCCTGCGAAGATCACGACCGGCGGCGGGGGCGGCGCCCCGGGGGCGGCCGCGGGGGACCACGCCCCGGCGCAGGCCCCCAGGGCGCGCACGCGCCCGTCCGTGCGCGCGTGACGGGCGCGCCGCCGCGTCGCGCCTGCCTTCACAGATCGCGCCCGGTCAGGACCGCGTCGAACTGTTCGAGCGCCCAGTCCACTTCCTCCTCGGTGATCACCAGCGGCGGCGCGATGCGGATGGTGTGCCCGTGGGTGTCCTTGGCGAGCACGCCGCGGCCCTTCAGCGCCTCGCAATAGCGCCGTGCGCCGCCGGCTTCGGGGTGCAACTCGACCGCCAACATCAGCCCGCGCCCGCGCACCTCGCGCACCGCGTTCGCGCGGATGCCTTCGAGCCCGGCCTTGAAGCGCGCGCCCATCTTCGCCGCGTTCTCGATCATGCCTTCCTCGGTCAGCACCCTGAGCGCCGCGCGCGCGATGGCGCAGGCCAGCGGGTTGCCGCCGAAGGTCGAGCCGTGCTGCCCGGGCTTGAGAACCCCCAGCACGTCCGAGTTCGAGAGCACCGCCGAGACCGGGTAGAAGCCGCCCGAGAGCGCCTTGCCCACAAGGGTCACGTCGGCCTCGATCCCCTCGTGCTGTTCGGCAAGGAGCTTGCCAGTGCGGCCCAGCCCGGTCTGGATCTCGTCGAGGATCAGCGTCACGTTGCGCGCGGTGCAAAGCTCGCGCACGCGGGTGAAGTAGCCGGCGGGCGGGATCACGACGCCGGCCTCGCCCTGGATCGGCTCGACCAGGAAGGCGACGGTGTTGTCGGTGATCGCGGCCTCGAACGCCTCGGCGTCGCCGAAGGGCACGACGATGAAGCCCGGCGCGAAGGGGCCGAAGCCGCCGCGCGCCTCGGGATCGGTCGAAAAGCCCACCACGCCCAGCGTGCGGCCGTGGAAGTTCTGGTGGCAGACGATGATCTCGGCCTGTCCCTCGGGCACGCCCTTGACCTCATAGCCCCACTTGCGCACCGCCTTGACAGCGCTCTCGACCGCCTCGGCGCCCGAGTTCATCGGCAGCACCTTGTGGCTGCCAGTCAGCGCCGCGATCTCCTCGTAGAACAGTGCCAGCTGGTCGTTGCGGAAGGCGCGGCTGGTCAACGTGAGCTTGCCGGCCTGCTCGACCATGGCGCGCAGGATCTTGGGGTGGCAATGCCCCTGGTTCACCGCCGAGTAGGCCGAGAGACAGTCGAGATACTGCTTGCCCTCGACATCCCAGACCCAGACGCCGCGACCGCGGCTGAGGATCACGTCGATGGGCTTGTAGTTGTGCGCGCCAAGTTGGTCCTCGACGGCGAGGAAATCGGCGGGGTGCATGATCATCGAGCGGTCTCCCATGTCAGTTGGCCACGATGCGGCGGCCGAAAAGCGAGGCGGCGAGGTCGACGGCAAGCCGCGCGGTGCGGGCGCGCTCGTCCTCGAACAGGTTCAGTTCCACGATGTCGAGCGCAGCAACCCGGCCGCAGTCGCACAACATCTCCATCGCGAGGTGTGCCTCGCGCAGGTTCGCGCCGCCCGGCACCGGGGTAGAGACGCCGGGGGCTAGGGCGGGGTCGATGAAGTCCATGTCGAGGCTGACATGGATCATCGCGTCCTCGGCCTCGGCGCGGGCGATGATCTGGCCGATCAAGCGGGCCATGCCGTGCTCGTCGACCCGGCGCATGTCCATGATCTCGACGCCGTGCGCGCGCAGGCGGCGGGCCTCCTCGCGGTCGACCGAGCGGATGCCGAGCAGGCAGAACTGGTCGGGGCGCAGGATGGCGCGCGGGCTGCCGCGGTAGAGGAAGCCCAAGCCCGCCTCGCCGGTCAGTGCCGCCACCGGCATGCCGTGGATGTTGCCCGAGGGCGAGGTGTCGGGCGTGTTGAAGTCGGTATGGGCATCGAGCCACAGCACGATCAGCGGCTTGCCCGCGGCCTCGGCCCTGAGTGCCGTGGCGTTGACCGAGCCCGCCGACAGCGAGTGGTCGCCGCCCATGTAGACCGGCAGGCGCCCGGCCGTGGCGGCGCAGAGCCCGGCCTGCGTGACGGCGCCGACCCAGCCCGCGACCTCGGCGCCGTTGCGCCCGGCGCCCTCGGCCTCGGACGGCGACGGCGACACGTCGCCGACATCGCGCACGTCATGGCCGAGGGCTGCGAGCGCCGCGCAAAGCCCCGCGAGCCTCAGCCCCGCCGGGCCGAGTGCTGCGCCGTCGCCGGCGCCCCCGGCCGCGAGCGGCACGCCGATCAGTTCCAGTCCGGTATGGTGCATCGATGGCCCCTGTCTTGTCGTGTGCCGGGATCATCGCGGCATCGGGTGTTGGCGAAAAGTCTGATAATGTGTCAGTCTGAATGGCAGATTACGCAAACTGGAAAGACAGGCCACGCACCATGCTCGATGCCCTCGACCGCGACCTTATCGCGCTGCTGCGCTCGGACGGGCGGGCCCCCGTTGCGGGGCTCGCCGCGGCGCTGGGTGTCTCGCGCGCGACGGTGAAGGCTCGGCTCGACCGGATGATCGAGGATGGGGTGGTGCAGGGCTTCACCGTGGTGCTGGCCGCCCCTGAGGCGGACGCCGTGCGCGCCATCATGCTGGTCGAGGTCGCGGGCAAGGCAACCGAGGGGGTGGTGCGGCGCCTGCGGGGGTTCCCGGAGATCCGCGCGCTCTATGCCACCAATGGCCGCTGGGATCTGGTCGCCGAGATCGAGACCCGCGACCTGCCGGCCTTCGACGCGCTGTTGCGCCGGGTGCGCGAGGTCGACGGGATCGGCGTGACCGAGACCAACCTGCTGCTGGCGGCGCGGAAGGCGGGGTAGTGGATCGGGCGGTGTCGGTGACATTGGCCCCGGCCCCCGAGCCGGGGCAGCGAGTCGCGGCGGCGCACCGCCGTTCCGGCTCACTCGGCGGCGGTCTGCAACGCCTGCGCGCCGTAAGCCTGGCGCACCATCGCCGCCAGCGCGTCCAGCGGGCGCATCGCCAGCGCGTGGGTCTGGTACATGTTGATCCGCGTCGTTGGCAGGTCGGGCAGGGCGCCGCCATGGCTGATCGGCTCCATATGCGCCGTCACCGCCCCCTCGATCATCGCATGCACCGCGAGATCGGCCGAGACCGACGCCTCGACCGTGCGGGTCGAGCCGGTATCGACAGCCATTTCCCAGGGGATGCCGGCGTCGTCGAGCGCGCGCAGCGCCCAGGGCTTGAACAGGCAGGTCCGCTCGAAGGCGAGGCGCAGCGGACGCTGGCGCCAGGCCGTGCCGCCATGGGCGCCGACCCAGGCGAGCCGCTGGGTGGCGAGCGTCTCGCCGTCCGCGTCGCATTCGTCCTCGGTCGTCAGGATCAGGTCGGCCTTGCCCGCGGCCAGCATCTCCTTGAGCTTGCGGGTGTAGGACGAGATCAGGTTGATCTTCATCCGCGGGTATTCCCGGTCGAACCGCTTCAGGATGTGGGGCACATGCGGATAGACGATGTCGGTCGGCACGCCGAAGCGCACCTCGCCCTCATAGGCCTTGTCGGTCATGCGGGCGATGACCTCGTCGTTGAGCGACAGCAGCCTGCGGCCGTAGCTGAGAAGCTGCTCGCCCTGCTGCGTCAGCGCAACGCCGCGCCCGGACCGGTCGAGCAGCGGCTGGCCCAGCGAGTCCTCGAGCCGCTTGAGTTGCATCGAGACCGCCGACTGCGTCAGGTTCAGTTGCGTCGCCGCGCGCGTCACGCCGCCGGTGTCGGCGACGGTCACGAAGCTGCGCAGCGCGGTCAGGTCGAGGTTGCGGATCATCATCGACATCCGTGATGTTTGGCCAAACAAACATTCATTTTGAGAATGTATCGTTGGATTCTATATATCACTCATCCTGATGGCGGTCCAGAGTTGGATCAGTAAAACGAATGAGGTTCGCCATGAACGCCCTGACGCTTCTGTTCGCTCCCCGTGGCTTCCGGCACGCGCGCCTGACCCTTGCGCTGCCGCCGGTCGAGCGGTGGCTGAGCGTCGCTGCCGAGCGGCGGCGGCTCGCGGCATTGCCCGATCACGTCCTCAAGGACATCGGCCTCAACCGCGCCGAAGCGGAAGCTGAGGCCGACCGCCCGTTCTGGGACACCGACGCGCGCTGACCGCGTGCCCGCCCTCCCTCGGCTGATCCCCCTCAGCCGAGGGGGTAGGCTGCCAGCACCTCGTAGCTTGCGCCCGCCTTGCCCAGTCGCGATCGATAAAGCACGAACTCCGCCACCTCAAACGGCTCGGTGCTCAGCCCCGCCCGCGCGGCGGCGAAGGCGTGCAGCAGCGCGATGTCGTCGGGGCGCATCTGTCCGCCCATCCGCGCCAGCGTGACATGCGGCGTGAACCGCCCGCCCTTGACCGCGATGCCGGTCTCGCGCGCGGCCTGCATCACCTTGCGGCGCAGATGCGACAGCCCGGGCTCGGGTGCGATGCGGGCATGCAGGATCGTCGGCTGATCGCCGCCGAACAGATCGACCCCGGCCACCCGAAGGCTGAACCGCGGCGCGCGGATGTCGTCGAGCGCGTGGTGCATGTCCTCGATCACCGGTTCGGGCTGCTCGCCGAGAAAGGCGAGGGTGACGTGGAAATTCTCGGCCGCAACGGCGCGCCCGACCGGCAGGCCGGCCTGCGCGGCCTCGATGCGGGCCGCCACGACGCCCGGCAGCGGGATGCCGACGAAGGCGCGGATCACGGCGCGGTTCGCCCGATCAGCTCGATCACCCGGGGGCCAATGGCCGCGACCATGCGCGCGACCCCCGCGGCATTGGGGTGCAGCCCGTCGTCCTGGAACAGTCCCGCCTCGCCCGCCAGCCCATCGAGGAAGTCGGGGTGCAGGATCGCATCATGCTGTGCGGCAAGGTCGGGATAGATCGCGTCGAACTCGGCCTTGTAGTCCGGCCCGTAGTTCAGCGGCGCCCGACCCACTAGCAACACCGGCAGGCCGCGCAGGCCCAGCGCGGTCAGCATCGCGTCGAGATTGGCCCGGCTCTCGGTGGGCTCGATCCCGCGCAGCAGGTCGTTGCCGCCCAGCGCCACGATCACCGCGTCGGCGCCCTCTGCCAAAGCCCAGTCGAGCCGCGTGCGCCCGCCCGCCGTGGTGTCGCCCGAGACGCCCATGTTGACCACCTCGGCCTCGGGATGCCCGCTCGCGGCGAGCCAGGCGTCGAGCTGGGGCACGAAGCCCTGATCCGGCGGCAGGCCGTAGCCCGCGGTCAGGCTGTCGCCGACGGCAACGATCCGCGGCCCGGCGGTGACCGGGACCGCCGCGCAGGCCATCACCAGACCGACTGCAACGCCCGCAATTCGCTTGCGCCACGCCCCGCGCGGTCCATATGAGCCCCAGAGGCGGCGAGGGACAGAGAGCATGACGGACATGGTGATCGGCCTTCGCGACGTGGGCCTGACCTTGCCAAGCATGGCGGGCGATGTCGAGATCCTGCGGGGCATCGATCTTGCGGTGACGGCCGGCGAGCGGGTCGGGATCGTCGGACCCTCGGGTTCGGGCAAGTCGTCGCTGCTGATGGTGCTGGGCGGGCTCGAACGCGCGACCTCGGGCGCGGTGCGGGTGTTGGGCCACGACCTGAGCGCGCTGGGCGAGGACGCGCTGGCGCGGCTGCGCGGGCAGGCGATGGGGATTGTGTTCCAATCCTTCCACCTGATCCCGACCATGACGGCGCTGGAGAACGTGGCGACACCGCTCGAGATCGCCGGCGTCCGCGACGCGTTCGAGCGCGCCGAGGCGATGCTGGGGCGCGTCGGCCTGGGCCACCGGCTGGCGCACTACCCGGCGGAACTGTCGGGCGGCGAGCAGCAGCGCGTGGCGCTGGCCCGCGCGCTCGCGCCGCGCCCGCGGCTTCTGCTGGCGGACGAGCCGACCGGCAATCTCGACCGGCGCACCGGCGAGGCGGTGATCGAGCTTCTGTTCGGCCTAGCCGCCGAGCAGGGGG
>JAVVFE010000077.1:0-10203 GCA_032251175.1 Thermohalobaculum sp. | reverse complement strand
GCCATGTCGTGCTGGCGGCAGGCTGGCACAGCCTCGGCATCCTGCCCGCCGCCCATCAGCCCACCGCCCGCCAGCCAGACGGCGCACCCGCCGCGACCGGCGTGAAGGGCCAGGCGGCGCTGATGGCCGCGCGGCTCGACCCCGCGGCGCCGGTGATCCAGGCGGGGGGCCTGTTCATCGTGCCGCATGCCGGCGGGCGGGTCGCGGTCGGCGCGACCAGCGAGAAACAGTGGACCGCGCCCGACCCCGACGCAGCGCTCGATGCCCTGATCGCCGGGGCGCGCGCGCTTGCCCCGGCCCTGCGGGACGCGCCGGTGATCGCCCGCTGGGCCGGCATCCGGCCCAAGGCGCCGGGGCGCGAGCCGCTGGTCGGCCCGCTCCCCGGCGCACCCCGGCTGCTGCTTGCCACCGGCGGCTACAAGGTCGGCTTCGGCATCGCGCATCTGGTCGGCGATGCGCTCGCGGCCCTGATCGCGGGCGACCCGGCCGCCCCGGCCCTGCCGCCGGACTTCGCCCCCGCGGCGCATGGCCTGTGCGCCCCGACAGGGCGAATCTGACAGGCGCGCGGACCGCCCGGCAACGCCCCGGACCGTGCGGCGCACCCGCCCGTGGCCTGTCGTTGCGGCAGCCGGGGCCAGATGGCCGCACCGAAGATCACGAAATATTCGTCCGGACCGGCGAAGGTGGTCATAATTTTTTGCCAAACCCTCTCGCCTTTCCCCGCCGCATGGGTATTGTGCGGACGGTTGGCATGCATCCGGCGCCGCGGCGTGGCGAGTGTGCCGGCAACCCGGTCCTTGGCCCTTGCGGACCAATGACAGGCAAAAAAACGGTTACCGGCGGCTCGAACAGGCCGACCAGTCCACTGCATCGCCGAAGTGCCCGGCACCGCTTCAAGCCGGGCGGAGTTCCAAGGGAGGACCCCGATGAAAGACACAGCCACGACCTCGCGCCGCAAGTTTCTGAAAGGCGGCCTCGTCGCCAGCGGTGCTGCCGTCGCGACGCTCGCAGCGCCGCAGGTCAGCCGCGCGCAGACGGTGACGATCAAGATGCAGGGCGCCTGGCCCGATGCGAACGTCTTCTCGGACTTCGCCAAGCAGTATGTCGAGCGCGTCAACAAGATGTCGGGCGGCCGGCTCAAGATCGAATACCTGCCCGACGGCGCCGTCGTGAAGGCCTTCCAGATCCAGGACGCGGTCAATGACGGCGTGCTCGACGCGGGCCACCACGTCACCGCCTACTGGTACGGCAAGAACAAGGCGGCCTCGCTGTTCGGCACCGGCCCGGTGTTCGGCTCGAATGCCTCGCAGATCCTCGCCTGGATCCATTTCGGCGGCGGGCAGGCGCTGTATCAGGAACTGATCCAGGACATCCTGGGCCTGAACCTCGTCGGCTTCTTCGCGCTGCCGATGCCGACCCAGCCGCTGGGCTGGTTCAAGAAGAGCGTCAACTCGATCGACGACATGAAGGGCCTGAAGTGGCGCACCGTCGGCCTCGCCGCGGACGTCATGCAGGCTGCGGGCGTGGTCGTCACCCAGCTTCCCGGCGGCGAGATCGTGCCGGCGCTGGAGCGCGGCGTGATCGACGCCTTCGAGTTCAACAACCCGACCTCGGACCGCCAGTTCGGCGCGCAGGACGTGGTGAAGGACTACTATTTCTCGTCCTATCACCAGGCCGCCGAGTTCTTCGAGATCATCTTCAACAAGGACGTGTTCGACGGCCTGTCGGAAGAGCAGCAGGCGATCCTCGAATACTCGGCCGAGGCGGCGAACACCGCCAACTACGGCCTGGCGATGGACAGGTATTCGGCCGACCTTCAGACGCTGATCAACGACGACGGCGTGAAGGTGCACCGCACCGACCCGTCGATCCTGAAGGCCCAGCTCGCGGCCTGGGATACCGTGCTTGAGGACCTGAACAAGGATCCGTTCTTCAAGAAGGTCGTCGACAGCCAGAAGGCGTGGTCCGAACGTGTCGCCTACTACGACATCCTGAACGCGGCCGACTACAAGCTGGCCTTCGATCACTACTTCCCGGGCAAGCTGCCGTTCTGAGCCTTCGGCAGTCGATCCGGGGCACCTGGATCGACTGCGCCGGATGACATTCCCGGGCGGGGGGGCAACTCCCCGCCCTTGTCGCAGCCTCCGCTTGCTGGATCCGAAATGGAACGCGCAATCCGCTTCATCGACCGCCTGACCGCCTGGTTCGGCAAGGCGTTCGCGTGGTGCATCCTCGCCATGACGCTGGGCGTCGGCTACGAGGTTTTCGTGCGCTACGTCCTCAATTCGCCCACCGCCTGGGCGTTCGACCTCAGCTACATGATGTATGGCGCGCTGTTCATGATGGGCGGCGCCTACACGCTGAGCCGCAACGGCCATGTGCGGGGCGACTTCATCTATCGGCTGTGGCGCCCGCGCGTGCAGGCCCGGATCGAGCTTGTGCTGTATTTCCTGTTCTTCTTCCCCGGCATCCTCGCGCTGATCTTCGCGGGGGGCAAATACGCCGAGCGCTCGATCAGCTACACCGAGGTGAGCGTGATGAGCCCGGCCGGCATGCCGGTCTTCCAGTTCAAGATGCTGATGGTGGCGGCGGGCATCCTGCTGCTGCTGCAGGGGATCGCCCAGGTGATGCGCTGCCTGGTCTGCATCCGCGACGGCGAGTGGATGCAACAGGACGAGGACGTCGAGGAAATGGAGAAGATCCTTCTGAAACAGGCTGCCGAAAAGCTGGCTCAGCGCGGGGCGAACGCATCATGACCGATCCGCAGATCGCGCTGTCGATGCTGGGCGTGTTCATCCTCAGCATCTTCCTCGGCTTCCCGATCGCCTTCACGCTGATGGCGATGGGCGTGTTCTTCGGCTACTATGCCTATTTCGACCCGGCCCGGCAGTGGCGGTCCTACGACAAGCTGATGGGATCTGAGGATCCGGGCACGTTCGACATCGTCTCGGCCTGGTTCGAGGGGTTCTTCAACAACCGCATCTTCGACCTGTTCGTGAACCAGACCTATTCGGTCATGTCGAACGATGTGCTGACGGCGATCCCGCTGTTCCTGTTCATGGGCTACGTCGTCGAGCGCGCGAACATCGTCAACAAGCTGTTCGACACGCTGTATCTGTCGGCGCGGCGGGTGCCCGGGGCGATGGCGGTGGCCGCGCTCGCGACCTGCGCGCTGTTCGCCACCGCGACCGGCATCGTCGGCGCGGTGGTCACGCTGATGGGGATGCTGGCGCTGCCCTCGATGCTGCGCGCGCGCTACGACACCTCGTTCGCGGCGGGCGTGATCTGCGCCGGCGGCTGCCTCGGCATCCTGATCCCGCCCTCGATCATGCTGATCGTCTATGCCGCGTCGTCGAACGTCTCGATCGTCAAGCTCTACGCCGGTGCCCTTGTCCCGGGGTTCCTGCTGGCGGGGCTCTACATGATCTACGTGATCACGCGCGCCACCCTGAACCCCCGCCTCGCGCCGAAGCCGATGGCCTCGGAGATCGAGCACCTCTCGCCGGTCAAGATCTTCGTGATGCTGCTGACCTCGTTCTTCCCGCTCGCCTTCCTGATCCTCGCCGTGCTGGGCGCGATCCTGTTCGGGCTGGCCACGCCGTCCGAGGCGGCGGCGCTTGGCGCGCTCGGCGGTCTCCTGCTTGCGGCAGCCTACCGCTCGCTCACCTGGGACCGGCTGCGCGAGTCGGTCTACCTGACGGTGCGCACCTCGGCGATGGTGTGCTGGATGTTCGTCGGGTCCTGGGTGTTCTCGTCGGTGTTCAGCTACATGGGCGGCGAGTCGATCGTCGAGGAGATCGTGCTCGGCTTCGACCTGTCGCCGATCATGTTCCTGATCGTCGCGCAGATCATCATCTTCCTGCTGGGCTGGCCGCTCGAGTGGTCCGAGATCATCATCATCTTCGTGCCGATCTTCCTGCCGCTGCTGCCGCATTTCGGGGTCGACCCGCTGTTCTTCGGCATCCTGATCGCACTGAACCTGCAAACCTCGTTCCTGACGCCACCGATGGCGATGTCGGCCTACTACCTCAAGGGCGTCGCGCCCCCGGGGGTCGAACTCACGCAGATCTTCGCGGGGGTGATGCCGTATCTGGTGCTCATCTTGATCGCGATGGTGCTGATCTACGTGTTCCCGCAACTGGTGTTCTATCTGCCGGAGCTGGTCTATGGCTGACGCGACCCGCCCCGGCAGCGGGGGCACCCCCGCCGATCTGGATGCCCGCGCCGCGGCCCGCGCGATCGCGTCGGGCGAGGTTTCGGCGGCCGAGATGGTCGCCGCCTGCCTCGCCCGGATCGACGCGGCCGAGGGCGGCATCGGCGCCTGGGCGCATCTCGACCGGCAGGGCGCGATGGCGGCGGCCGAGGCGCTCGACACCCACCGCCGCCGGGGCCTGCCCTGCGGGCCGCTGCACGGCGTGCCGGTGGGCGTGAAGGACATCATCGACGTCGCCGGCATGCCCGGCGAGAATGGCGCCTCGGCCGATCGTGGCCGACGGCCGCGCGAGGATGCGACCGTCGTGCGCCGGCTGCGCCGGGCGGGGGCGGTGATCCTCGGCAAGACCGTGACGACACCGCTGGCGCAGGGCGCGCCCGCGGCGGCGACGCGCAACCCGCACGACGCATCGCGCTCGCCCGGCGGCTCGTCGGCGGGGTCGGCCGCGGCGGTGGCGGCGGGCATGGTGCCGCTCGCGCTCGGCACGCAGACCAACGGCTCGGTGATCCGGCCCTCGTCGTTCTGCGGCGTGGTGGGGTTCAAGCCCTCGTTCGGCGCGATCCCGCGCAGCGGCATCCTGCCGGTGGCGCCCTCGCTCGACCAGGTCGGACTGATCGGGCGCAGCGTGCAGGACATGGCCTTCGCGGGCCTGCTGATGGGCGAGGACGGGCGCGACCCGGACTGCCGCGGCTTCCGCGGCCCGCTGGCCGAGGTGGCCGCCCAGCGCCCGCCGATGCGCCCGGCGCTGTGCTGCCTGATGGGCCCGGCCGAGCCCGAGGCCGCGACGCGCGAGGCCTTCGCCGAACTGCGCGAGGCGCTGGGCCCGGTCGACGAGATCGCCCTGCCGGATCTGTTCGGCGACGTGTTCCGCTGGACCCGCACCTTGATGGCGGCCGAAGGGGCGCATCACCTCGGCGCCTATGCCGATCGGATGCCCGACCTCGACCCCGGCCTCGCCGCGCTGATCGCCGAGGGCCGGGCGACCCCGGCGCCCGATTACCTGACCGCCCGGCGGATGCGCGCGGCGCTGGCCGCGGGCCTGGGCGAGATCCTGACCCGCTACGATGCCATCCTGACCCCCGCCACCCCGGGCGAGGCGCCGGCCTTCGGCAGCACCGGCGATCCCGCCTTCTGCACGCTGTGGTCCTTCACCGGCCTGCCCGCGATCACCCTGCCGCTGCTGACCGGGCCCGCCGGCCTGCCGCTGGGGGTGCAGGTGATCGGCGCCGCCGACGACGATGCCCGCCTGCTGCGCACCGCCCACTGGATCGTCACCACGTTGTCCGACGACGGAGAGTCCGAATGACCGACTGGATCATCGCCAGCCTTGCCCTTGCGCTTCTCGCTGCCTTCCTCGGGACCATCGCGGTCTTCGTGCCGCATCCCGACCTGGTGGCGGTGCTGGCGATCACCGTGGTGCTCGCCGCGATCGACTTCGTGCGCGACCTGATCCGCGGCAAGTGAGCCGGAAGCGAGACGGGCGGGCCAAGGACGACCCCGAGGGAGAGCACGGATGAAGCCGGTTGTTCTGGTGACGCGGCGACTGACCGACGCGGTCCACGCGCGGGTCAGCCGCGACTACACCGCGATCCTGAACCCCGAGGATCGCGTCTTCACCGCCGACGAGCTGATCGCGGCCTGCCAGGACGCCGACGCCGTCCTGCCCTGCCATTCCGAGGTGTTCTCGGCCGCCGTCATCGCCGCTCTGCCGCCGCGGCTCAGGGTGATCGCGAACCACTCGGTCGGGGTCGATCATGTCGACCTCGCCGCCGCCCGCGCCCGGGGCATCGTCGTCACCAACACGCCCGACGTGCTGTCGGATGCGACCGCCGAGATCGCGATGCTGTGCATGCTGGGCGCGGCGCGGCGCGGGGCCGAGGGCGACCGCATGGTGCGCGAGGGGCGCTGGTCGTTCTGGTCGCCCGCCTTCATGGTCGGCCGGCAGGTCACCGGCAAACGCTTCGGCGTCGTCGGCATGGGCCGGGTGGGCCAGGTCACGGCGGCGCGCGCGCGCGGCTTCGGCATGGAAATCCACTACCACAACCGTCGCCGCCTCGACCCCGCGCTGGAACAGGGTGCGGTGTTCCATGACCGGCTCGAGACGCTGCTCGCGGCCGTCGACGTGGTCTCGCTGCATTGCCCGGCGACGCCCGAGACCGCGGGGCTGATGAACGACGCGGCCTTTGCGCGGATGAAGCGGGGGGCGATCCTGGTCAACACCGCGCGCGGCGCGCTGGTCGACGAGGATGCGCTGATCCGGGCGCTGCGCTCGGGGCAGCTCTTTGCCGCCGGCCTCGACGTGTTCCGCACCGAACCCGGCGGCAATCCCGCGCTCGCCGCGCTCGACAACGTGTTTATGCTTCCCCATATCGGCTCGGCCACCACCGAGACCCGCGACGCCATGGGGTTCCGCGCGCTCGACAACATCGACGCGGTGTTCGCGGGACGCGAGCCGGGCGACCGCGTCGCCTGACGCGGGCGCGGCGGATCGACCGGCACGGCTGTCCCGCAGGCCCCCCCGCAGCGCAGCGCCGCAGGGTCCGACGTGCCGCTTGGCGGGCAGCCGGGTGCCGTCGTCGCCGGCAGTCCGGGGCTGTGGATGCCGATCTCGGCCATGGTCCGGCCTGCGGACGCAGGCGCGCCCCGCCGGATCGGCCGGGGAAGGGTCCGCCCGCCGCTCATACCCGTTTTCCTTGAGTCCGACTCATGCCGTCCTGACTGTGCTGCGCGCGCCCCGGGCTCGACCCGGGGTCTCGCGTGGTCAGCGGCGCGGTGCGAGGCCCCGGCTCGGGGGCAGGGCGCAGCGGACGTCCCAACGATCGGGTCCGATCAATGCAGGCGGGTATCAGCCGTCGCTGTCGGGCGCGTTCCCCGTGCCGCAGGGCCGGATCGACAGCCCCGCCGGCAGCCGCGTCGCGGCATCGCCGCAGGCAAGGTCAAGCCGGCGCTGGTCAAGTCTCCTTACCCCGGTGAGGTCCGCTCCCGACAGGTTGGTGCGCCGCAGCGAGGCGCCGTCGAGGTTGGCGTCCGTGAGGTCCGCCCCGCTGAGGTCGGCGCTCGCGAACCGCGCGGCGCTGAGGTCGGCGCCGCGAAACACCGCCCCCGCCGCCCGCACCCGGTCGAGATCGGCGCCGGGCAGGCGCGCCCCGGTGAAATCGGCCCGCTCGAGCATCGTGCGTTCCAGATCCACGTCGTCGAGCTTCGCCTCGCGAAAGATCGCCCCGGCAGCCGAGGCCCGGCGCAGCAGGGCGCCGCGCAGATCCGCATCGCTGAGGTCCGCCCCGTCCAGCTCGGCCTCGGCGAAATCCGCCTCGCGCAGGTCGGCCCGGATGAAGCGAGCGCCGGTCAGGCGCGCCTTCTCCAGATCGGCGGCGCGCATGTTGGCGCCGCTGAAATCCGCGCCGGTCAGGTCCGCCTGCTCGATCTCGGCGCGTTGCAGGTCGGCCCGCGACAGGCGCGCGCCGGGAAGCTTCGCGTATTTCAGGTCCGCCTCGCGCAGCACGGCGCCCGTGAAATCGGCATCAGGGATGTCGAGCCGCCGCAGCGTCGCCAGCCGGAGATCGCACCCCGGGCAGCCGCCGCGCGCGCGAATCTGCTCGACCGTCTCCTCGGCCCCAGCCGGCGTCGCGGCGGCAAGCGAGGCGAGCAACAGGGCGACACCGCAGATCGTCAGGTTCGGACGCATGGCAGGCTCCCCTCGTCTCCGACATTGCAACCGGAACGATAGTCGGGCCCGCGCCGCCGCGCCAGCCCCCGATGGCCACGCCCGCGCCGGACCGGCTCAGGCCGCGCCGAAGCGATCGACGCGGTAGGGGGCGAGATCGAGGTTGGGCGCCGCCCCGGCCGCGAGCCCCGCCGCCATGCGCCCCAGCCGCGGCCCCATCGTCAGCCCCAGATGCTGGCCGCCGAAGGCAAAGACGATGCCCGGTGCGCGCGGCGAGGGGCCCAGCATCGGCAGGCTGTCGGCGGTGGTCGGGCGGCGCCCCATCCAGACGCTCTCGCCCTCCCAGGTCAGCCGGGGGAACAGGCGCCTGACTTGCCGCCGGATCAGGGCGACCGGCGCCTCGGCCTCGGCGCCGTCGAGCCCGGCGAACTCGGCAACCCCGCCGAACCGCAACCCGTCGGCCATCGGGGTTGCGACCGTCTTGGCGGCCTCGAGCATGATCGGGAAGGGCGGGCGGTGCGAGGGGTTCGCCAGCATGATGTGATAGCCGCGCTCGGCCTCCATCAGCACGCGGTGGCCCAGCCGCTCGGCGAGTCGCCCGGCCCAGACCCCGGCGGCCAGGATCACGCGCTCTGCCGCGATCGTCTCGCCCCCCGCCAGGGTGACGATGCCGCCGCCGCCCTCGCCAGGCTGGATGTCGGCCACCTCGGCCGCGCGGATCTCGCCGCCCTGCGCCGCGAAGAATGCAGCGAGTGCCGCGACATAGCGCGCGGGCGAGGCGATCCAGCCATGGTCGCGCAACGCCGCGGCAAAGCCGATGCCGGGCGCGATCTCGGGATCGCGGGCCGCGATCTCGGGGCGCTCCCACTCGTCCCAGTCGAAGCCATGCGCGCGCTTCAACGCCCAGTATCCGGCCTCGGCGGCAAACGCTGCCCGGTCGCGATAGGCGATGACATAGGGCCCGCGGGTGATCAGCGCCTCGGCCGGCGTGCCGCGGGCCAGCGCGACATGCTGGTCCACGCTGTCGCCGACCAGCGGCGCCAGCGCGCGCGAGATCGCCGCCACCCGCGCCGCGCGGGCGTTGCGCAGGAACGGGATCGCCCAGGGGATCAGCTTCGGCAGGTATGACAGGCGCAGGAACAGCGGCGCCTCGCGGCTCAGCAGCATCCCGGGCAGCTTCGCCGGCAGGTCGGGGGTGGCGACCGGCACGACGGCGGCGCGCGCGAGGATCCCGGCATTGCCGAACGAGGTCTGGCGCGGATCGCCCGGCGCGATGCGGTCGATCAGCGTGACCGCGTGGCCGTCGCGCCGCAGCCATTCGGCCGCCGCCACCCCGGTGATGCCGCCGCCCACGACGATGACCCGCATGATGCTCCGACCCCCTGTCGATCTTCCGCCGCGACGCTCGGGCCCGGCGGGGCCGCTGTCAACCGGCAACGTCGCGGACCAAAACCGGCACGCGGCCGGCCCCGGCGTGGTCCGGGCGCGAAAAACCGGACTCCACATCCGCGCGAAAGGCTTTAGCATCGGCGCCGAGGGCAGCCGGGGAAAAGCGCGATGGGCCATGTGATCCTGCTGGCGCAGCAGAAGGGCGGCGCGGGCAAGACGACGCTGCTGACCCAGCTTGCGGTCGAGCGCGCGGCGGCGGGCGCCAGCGTCACGATCCTCGACCTCGACCCGCAGCGGTCGACCACCGGCTGGTTCCGCGAGCGCGTGGCCCGGCGCGGCGGGGGCGGCGGCATCGTCCTGCTCGAGAGCGCCGAGTGGCGCGCCCGCGGCGACATCGAGCAGGCGGCCAAGCACGCCGACTGGGTGTTCGTCGACGCGCCCGGCTCGGCCGACACGCTGGGGCGGATCGCGATGCGCGCGGCCGATCTCGCGCTGATCCCCTGCCAGCCCTCGATGGCCGATGTCTGGGCCAGCGAGGCGACGCTCGAGATGGCGCGCCGCGAAAAGGTCGCCCATGCGGTGGCGCTGAACCGCGTCCCCGCCCGCGGCCGCGCGGCGGACGAGGCCGCCGCCCGGCTCGCGGCCTCGGGCGCGCCGATCCTTGCCGCGCGCCTGGGCCAGCGCTCGGCCTTCGTCGAGGCGTTCATGCGCGGGGCGGGGGTGGGCGAGCTTGCCGGCGCGACCAAGGCCGCAGCCGAGGTCGCAGCCCTGATGCGCGCGGTCGAGGCGCTGCTCGCGGCCGGCTGACCGGCGCGGCCGCGCGCGCCCTCCCGGTCGTGCCGATCGTGAATCGACAACCGGCACCGCCCGCCAGACACGCGCGCGGTGCCACACGCCGCACCCCCGGCGGCAGGACGCGCCGGCACAGGATGAAGGG
>JAVVFE010000076.1:0-10270 GCA_032251175.1 Thermohalobaculum sp. | reverse complement strand
CCTTCGAGGCGCGCGGCCAGTCCTCGGCGCCGTGCGCCGTGATCAGCGTGACGGCGTTCTCGGCCCCGCCCATGATGCCGGTGGCCGGGCGCACATCGTTCGCGACGATCCAGTCGCAGCCCTTGCGCGCGCGCTTCGCGGTGGCGTTGGCGATCACGTCGTCGGTCTCGGCGGCGAAGCCCACCACCAGCGCGGGGCGGCGGCCGGCGGGCAGATGGCTGATGGTGCGCAGAATGTCGGGGTTCTCGGTCAACCGCAGCTCGGGGCACTTGCCCGAGCCGTCCTTCTTGATCTTCGACGCCCCCGCGCCTTCCACCCGCCAGTCCGCCACCGCCGCGGCGAACACTGCCGCCTCGACCGGCAGCGCCGCCTCGACCGCGGCCAGCATCTCGCGCGCGCTCTCGACCGGAACAATCCGCACGCCCTTGGGCATCGGCGCCGTCGCGGGGCCGGTGACGAACACCACCTCCGCCCCCAGCGCCGCCAGCGCCTCGGCGACCGCCGTGCCTTGAGCGCCGGACGAGCGGTTGGCGATGTAGCGCACCGGGTCGATCGGCTCGTGCGTCGGCCCCGAGGTCACCAGCACCCGGCGGCCGGTCAGCGGCCCGGCAGGGCCCAGTCGCGCCTCGATCGCGGCGAGGATCTCGGCGGGCTCGGCCATCCGCCCGAACCCGTATTCGCCGCAGGCCATGTCGCCCTCGTTCGGCCCCACCACGCCGATGCCGTCGCCGGTCAGCGTCGCAAGGTTGCGGCGGGTGGCCGCGTGCTCCCACATCCGCACGTTCATCGCCGGCGCGATCAGCACGGGCGTGTCGGTCGCCATCAGCAGCGTCGAGGCCAGGTCGTCCGCGTGGCCCTGCGCCATCTTCGCCATCAGGTCGGCGGTGGCCGGCGCCACCACCACCAGGTCGGCGACGCGGGAAAGCTGGATATGCCCCATCTCGGCCTCGGCGGTCAGGTCGAACAGCGCGGTGTGCGCGCGCTCCTCGGCCAGCGCCGCGACGCTCAGGGGGGTGACGAACTGCTCGGCCGCGCGGGTCAGGACGGGCGTGACCGCACCGCCCGCCTTGCGGACCAGCCGGATCAGCTCGAGGCATTTGTAAGCGGCGATGCCGCCGCCGATGATCAGAAGGATACGCTTGCCTGCGAGCGACATCGGCACGGCCCTGTGATCCAGGCCAGAACTGGCCTTCCGGTGGGGATTATGACAAATCCCGCCCGCATCTTGTAGTTTGAAGCCGCCCGCGGTTCAACCGTCAAGATCGCCGCCCGGGCCGGCGCGCCACCGGCAGCCGCCCCCCGGCCGCTGCCTCAGATCAGCCAGCCGATCAGCGCCGCCACGCCCGCGCCCACCAGAAATGCCGCGATCCGCGGCCGAAAACCGCCCTGCGACGGCAGCCCGCGCACATCGACCGCCAGCGGCCCGCGCAGGCGGCGGGTGCGCATCTCCTCGGCCAGCATCAGCAATTCCTCGGCCACGCCCGGCAGGCGGGGGCCGAGGCGCGCGACCACCTTCGCCGTCTCGGCAAGGTCGGCCAGCACCCGGCGGGGGCCCAGATTCTCGCGGATCCAGCCCTCGACCACCGGCTTCGACGCCTCCCAGATGTTGGTGCGCGCATCCAGCGAGCGCGCCACCCCCTCGACCACCACCATCGTGCGTTGCAGCAGGATCAGCTCGGTCCGCGTCTCCATGCCGAACCGCTCGGTGTTCTCCAGCAGGTAGGCCAGCAGCTTCGCCATCGAGATCTGGCTGACATCCTGCCCGTGGATCGGCTCGCCGATCGAGCGCAGCGCCTGCGCGAAGGCATCGACATCGCGGTCGGCCGGGATGTAGCCCGCCTCGAAATGCACCTCCGAGACACGGCGGTAATCGCGGGTGATGAAGCCATACAGGATCTCGGCGTAATGCCGCCGGGTCATCGCGTCGAGCCGGCCCATGATGCCGAAGTCGAGCGCGATCAGCGTCCCGTCGGGCGCCACGCGCAGGTTGCCCTGATGCATGTCGGCATGGAAGAAGCCGTCGCGCAGCGCATGGCGCAGAAAGTTCTGGATGATCCGCGCGCCCAGGTCCTGCCGGTCGATCCCCGCGGCCTCGATCACCGCGGGGTCCAGCGGCATGCCATCGACCCATTCCAGCGTCAGCACCCGCCGCCCGGTGCCCGGCCAGAACACCGCCGGGACATGGAACCGCTCGTCCCCGGCCGAATTCTCGCGGAACTCGCTGGCCGCCGAGGCCTCCAACCGCAGGTCCAGCTCGGTCATCACCACGCCCTCGAAATGGGCGACGACCGCCGTGGGCCGCAGGCGGCGGGTCTGCGGCACGATCATCTCAAGCGTGCGGGCGATGAAGTAGAACGCGCCGATGTCGCGCCGGAACTGCGCGCGGATCGCGGGGCGCAGCACCTTGACCGCCACCTTCTCGCCCGTCGGCTTCCAGGTCGCGGGGTGGACCTGCGCGATCGAGGCCGCAGCGACCGGCTCGCCCAGCTCGCCGATCATGTCCCAGGCGCGGGGGCCGAATTCCTCCTCGATCGCGGCGCGGGCCTGCGCCAGCGGGAAGGGCGGCAGGCGGTCCTGCAGGTAGCGAAGCTGGCCCACGATGGTCTCGCCGACCACGTCGGGGCGGGTGGACAGGACCTGCCCGAACTTGACATAGGCCGGCCCCATCGCCTGCAGTGCGCGTGCGACCGGCGGCAGCCCGGCGTCGCCGTCACGCCCGAACCAGCCGAACGGGCGCGCGATGGCGCGGATGGCAAGACGCGGCCAGCCGGTGATCTCGAGCTCGTCGAGGATCACCCGCATCGCCCCCGTGCGCTCGAAGGTCGCGCCGGTGCGGAACAGGCGCCAGAGGTGCGAGACCGGACCCGCCATCGCTCAGAGACGCCAGCCCGAGTGGATCGCAACGACCCCCATCGAGAGGTTGCGGTAGGCGACCCGGCCGAAGCCCGCCGCCCGGATCATGCCCGCGAAAGTCTCCTGATCGGGGAATTTGCGGATCGATTCCACCAGGTACTGATAGCTGTCGCGGTCGCCCGTCACCGCCCGGCCCAGCGCCGGGATGACGTTGAAGGAATAGGCGTCGTAGACCTTTTGCAGCAGCGGCACCGGCATCTGGCTGAATTCCAGGCACAGGAACCGCCCGCCGGGCTTCAGCACGCGGTAGGCTTGCGCCAGCGCATCCTCGATCCGCGTGACGTTGCGGATGCCGAAGGCGATGGTATAGGCGTCGAAACTGCGGTCCGGAAAGGGCAGCTTCATCGCGTCGCCGGTCACCCAGTCGAGCCCGTGGATGCCCTGCGCCTCGGCCCGGCGCGCGCCCTCGCGCAGCATCGCCTCGGTCATGTCGCAGACCACCGCCTCGCCCTCGCCCCTCAGGCGCTTGAGGAACCGGACCGAGATATCCCCCGTGCCCCCGGCCACGTCCAGCAGCCGCATGCCCCGGCGCGGCGCCAGCCAGTCGATCAGCGCGTCCTTCCACAGCCTGTGGACCCCCGCCGACATCAGGTCGTTCATCAGGTCATAACGCGCGGCGACCGAGGAGAAGACGCCATGCACGCGGCCGGCCTTCTCGTCCTCGGGGATGGTCTGGAACCCGAAATGGGTCTCGCGGGGGCTGTTCTCGCTCATGGGGCAGACAGATAGCGCGGTTGCGCGCCCCGCGCTACTGCGCCGGGACCGCCAAGGCCCCTTTGTCGCAATCCGCCATCCCGCCACGCGCGCCCATCGCCCTTGATCGCCCGGCGTCGAGGCGCGACACAGGGTCCGAGCCGCAGCCCGAAACCGCGAGGACCCCATGCCCGAACTGCCCGAGGTCGAGACGGTGCGCCGCGGGTTGGAGCCCGTGCTGGTGGGGCACCGGCTCGCCCATGTGCTCCAGCGCCGGGCCGACCTGCGCTGGCCGCTGCCCGAGCGGTTCGCCGAACGGCTGACCGGCCGGCGGATCGAGGGCCTGGGCCGGCGCTCGAAATACATCCTCGCCGCCCTCGACGGGGGCGAAACCTGGCTGCTGCACCTGGGCATGTCCGGCCGGGTGCTGGTCGAGGGGCGGATGGTGGGCGCGTTCCACCACGCAACGCCCGAGCCGGGCCCCCACGACCATGTGATCCTGACCACCGACGAAGGCGCCCGCATCGTCTACAACGACGCGCGCCGCTTCGGCGCGATGGATCTGTGGCCCACGGCCGATCTGCCCGCCCACCCCTGGCTCGCCCGCCTCGGCCCCGAGCCGCTGGGTAACGACTTCTCGGCGCCGGGGCTGGCGGCACGACTCGCGGGCAAGATGACGCCGATCAAGGCGGCGCTGCTCGACCAGCATGTCGTGGCGGGCCTGGGCAACATCTACGTCTCCGAGGCGCTGCACCGCGCCGGCATCCATCCCGCGCGCATGGCCGGCGCGATCTCGGCCGCGCGCCTCGAGCGGCTGGTGGCCGAGATCCGCGCCACGCTGTCGGACGCCATCGCCGCCGGCGGCTCGTCCTTGCGCGACCACCGCCAGACCAATGGCGAGCTTGGCTACTTCCAGCACAGCTTCCTCGCCTATGACCGCGAGGGCGCCCCCTGCACGCGCACGGGCTGCGGCGGCACCATCCGGCGCATCGTCCAGGGGGCGCGCTCGACCTTCTACTGTGCGAAATGCCAGCACTGAGGACGCGCGCCAGGCTTGATCGACCGTTCCGGCAGGGATAAACCCCGCGGCGCGGCGCCGCAGGGCCCCGCCAGACAGCCGGAGGATCCCGATGGCCTACGAGAACATCATCGTCGAGACGCGCGACCATGTGACGCTGATCCGACTGAACCGCCCCAAGGCGCTGAACGCGCTCAACTCGGCCCTGATGCGCGAGCTTGGCGACGCGCTCGCCAAGGCCGACGCCGACGAGGAGGTGGGCGCGATCGTCATCACCGGCTCGGAGAAGGCCTTCGCGGCCGGCGCCGACATCAAGGAGATGCGGCCGAAATCCTTCGTCGACGTCTACCGCGAGGATTTCATCACCTCGGAATGGGAGGCGGTGACCCGCGTCCGCAAGCCGGTGATCGCCGCGGTCGCGGGCTACGCGCTGGGCGGCGGCTGCGAGCTGGCGATGATGTGCGACTTCATCCTGGCCGCCGACACTGCCCGGTTCGGCCAGCCCGAGATCAACCTGGGCGTCATGCCCGGGGCGGGCGGCAGCCAGCGTCTGACCCGATTCGTCGGCAAGTCGACAGCGATGGAAATGAACCTCACCGGCCGGTTCATGGACGCCGCCGAGGCCGAGCGGAAGGGGCTGGTCAGCCGCATCGTGCCGGCCGACAAGCTGGTCGAGGAGGCGGTCGCCACCGCCGCCAAGATCGCCGACAAGTCAGCCCTCGCGGTGATGGCCACCAAGGAAGCGGTCAACCGTTCCTACGAGACCACGCTGGCCGAGGGCGTGCGCTTCGAGCGGCGCCTGTTCCATGCGCTGTTCGCGACCGAGGACCAGAAGGAAGGCATGGACGCCTTCATCGAGAAGCGCACACCCCAGTTCCGCGGGCAGTGAGCGCCATGCCGCGGCGGGCGGCAGTTGACGGGCGGGCAGGTTTGGGCTAGAGACGCCGCTCACCCGGAATCGAGGATACGGACGATCACGATGGCCAATAATCCGCAGGCGAAGAAACGGGCGCGTCAGACGCTCAAGCGCACCGAAATCAACAAGGCGCGCCGCTCGCGGATCCGCACCTTCCTCCGCAAGGTCGAGGAGGCGATCGCCTCCGGCAGCCAGCCGGCCGCGCTCGACGCGCTCAAGGCGGCACAGCCCGAGATCATGCGCGGCGTGTCCAAGGGCGTGATCCACCAGAACACCGCCAGCCGCAAGGTTTCGCGCCTGCATCAGCGGATCGCCAAGCTCTCGGCCTGATCCCGGCGCCGATGCAGCAAGACCCGAAGCGCCGCCTGATGGCGGCGCTTTCACGTTTGTGTCACCGATCCGAGATGTTCCTGTTTCAGACCAGTTGCCGGAATCGTGATTCTGTGAGACAAAATTAACCTCTCGCGCGGCAATCTGTCGGGCGTTTCATCTTGCAATGACTCAGATCTGCTCCATCCTTCGCCAGTTTCTCTGGCGGGGCGTCGTCGTCATTTTCAAGTATTCGCGCGTCCAGAGCCTGTATCAACGCCCGAATTTCTTGCCCGATCGGGTGGATTTTCTGTTGCCCCGAATCTGAGCGGTTGCTTAGGTCGGCGCGTTGGGACAAAGAAACGGACGGGGCGCGGTGACGATGGTGGGGCAGGCGGGCGTGGTTGTCGATGCAGTCGATCCGGACGACGCCTGGCAGGTGCTAGCAGCCGACCCCGACGCCCAGCTCATCGACGTGCGCACCCGCGCCGAATGGACCTTCGTGGGGCTTCCCGACCTCGCGCCGCTCGGGCGTCAGGTCTGGCCGATCGAATGGCTCACCTTCCCCGCGATGGCGCCCAATCCCAATTTCCTCGACGCGGTGGCCGAGGCGGTCGGCCGCAACGGCGGCGGCATGCCCTCGCGACTCCTGTTCATCTGCCGCTCGGGCGCGCGCTCGCTCGCGGCGGCGCGCGCCGTGGCCGAGGCGTTCGGCCCGCAGTCGGGCCTCGCCCGCTGCACCAATGTCGCCGAGGGGTTCGAGGGGGATATCGATCCCGCCGGGCACCGCGCGCAGGTGAACGGCTGGAAGCGGCGCGGCCTGCCCTGGCGGCAGAACTGACGCAACCGGACGCCGGCACCCCACCCGGTGCGGCGGATCACACAAGGGCCGACGCGCGCCCCAGACGACGGACGGCACACGAAACGACGGACGAAACGGGGCAGCGACAGACCAAGACCCCGGACGATCGGAGCGACCCGCCGCAGACCCCCGGTCCGACTGCCGGGCGCGTGTCGATGCTCCGACCGGGAAACGCAGTGAGGGGCACAGGACGCGCGCGCCCCGTCCGCACAGTGGCCGAGCAAGACGTCGGCAGCGCGGAACGGAGGGCGCGTAGAAGCCCGATCCATTTCGGCGGCAGAAGCCGTCGCCAGACGCGCGGGGTGCGTGCACCTCGGGCCGGAGCCATCTCCGGCGCGAGGTGGCATTTCCCCGACGCCGTGCTCCGAGGCAGGTGCGGGGCACGGCCAGACGGCCGGATGCGGGGCCAATTGGCCCGCGCCCGGACCACCAAGCGGCAGGACCGGGACAACCGGCCGCCGATGCAAGAGCCGGGGATCGCCCGGCCGGTTGTTGTGAGGACGGGTTGGGACGAGGAGTTGGCTTACGTCGGGGGCGTGACATGCCATTACACGAACGAAGCGGGGCGATGCCGGGCGCCGGTCATGGGCTCGACGCGGTCTGGCGCGAGACACTGGTGATGGCGCGCCGCGATTTCGGCGAAAAGGCGGTCGAGCAGTGGCTCGACCAGGTGGCGCTGGTCGGGCTGACGCGCGACCTCGCGACGCTGGTGGCGCCGACGCGCTTTCTGGCCGACTGGATCGAGCGCAATTTCGGCCAGGCGCTGCTGCGCATGCTGGGCCGGGCCGAGCCCGCGATCCGGCGGCTCGAGGTGACGGTGCCCGACCGCCCGCAGGCCGAAGGCGCGATGCGCGCGGGCGCCGCCCTGGTCACCCCGCCCGATGCCGAGCGCGGCCTCGCCTCGGCCCCGCTCGATCCGCGCTTCACCTTCGACAGCTTCGTCGTCGGCAAGCCCAACGAGCTGGCCCATGCCGCCGCCCGCCGCATCGCCGACTGCCCCGACGCGGCCTTCAACCCGGTGTTCCTGCATGGCGGCGTGGGGCTCGGCAAGACCCACCTGATGCACGCCATCGCCGCCCATCTCAAGGCCACCCGGCCGGGCGTGAAGGTGCTCTACCTCTCGGCCGAACAGTTCATGTATCGCTTCGTCCAGGCGCTCAGGTTCCGCGACACCATCACCTTCAAGGAACAGTTCCGCTCGGTCGACGTCCTGATGGTCGACGATGTGCAGTTCATCGCCGGCAAGGATTCGACGCAGGACGAATTCTTCCACACATTCAACGCCCTGATCGACCAGAAGAAGCAGATCGTGATCTCGGGCGACAGCTCGCCCGACCGCATCGAAGGGATCGAGGAGCGCATCCGCTCGCGCCTGCAATGGGGCCTGGTGGTCGACATCCACCCGGCCGACTATGAACTGCGCCTCGGCATCCTGCACTCCAAGGCCGAGCGGATCATGGCGGCCCACCCCGACATCGTGCTCGACCCCAAGGTGCTCGAGATGCTGGCGCACCGCATCAACTCGAACGTCCGGGTGCTCGAAGGCGCGCTCACGCGGCTGGTGGCCTTCGCCTCGCTGGTCGGGCGGCGGATCGACCTCGACATGGCGATGGAGTGCCTCTCGGACCTGCTGCGCGCGGCCGAGCGCAAGGTCACCATCGACGAGATCAAGCGCCGCGTCGCCGACCACTACAACCTGCGTTTGTCGGACCTCGTCTCGGCCCGGCGCGCGCGCGCGGTAGCGCGGCCGCGCCAGGTGGCGATGTATCTCGCCAAGACCCTCACCTCGAAAAGCCTGCCCGAGATCGGCCGCGGCTTTGGCGGGCGCGACCACACCACGGTGATCCACGCCGTCAAGAAGATCGAGAGCCTGCGCGAGAGCGACAGCCAGCTTTCCGAGGATGTCGAGCTGCTGCGGCGTATGTTGGAGGGGTAGCCCCCTCCGACCCCTGCATCTTGTGGCATTCTGCCATTGATCCGGCCTCCGAATCGACTAGTCTGAGTGTCCCGAAAAATCAGCCGGGCGGCCGGTCGGGCCGCGCGCGCGACCGAATGGATGACGCGATGAAGGTCTCGATCGAACGCGCCCAGCTTCTCAAGGCGATGAGCCGCGCCCAGGGCGTGGTCGAGCGCAAGAACACCATTCCGATCCTCGCCAACGTGCTGATCGAGGCCGAGGGCGGCACCGTCAGCCTGCGCGCGACCGACCTCGACATCGAGGTGATCGAGCGGCTGCCGGCGATGGTCGAGCAGGCCGGCGCCACCACCGTCTCGGCCCACATGCTGTTCGAGATCGTGCGCAAGCTGCCCGATGGCGCCCAGCTCCAGCTCATCGCCGATCACAGCTCGGGCCGGCTCGACGTGATCGCCGGGCGCTCGCGCTTCTCGCTCGCGACCCTGCCGCGCGAGGATTTCCCGGTGATGGCGTCGAGCGAGTATCAGTGCTCGTATTCGGCGCCGGTCCCCGCGCTCCGGCGGCTGTTCGACAAGTCGCAGTTCGCGGTCTCGACCGAGGAGACCCGCTATTACCTCAACGGCGTCTATTTCCACGTCGCCGAGGGGGCCGGCGGCCCGGTGCTGCGGGCAGTTGCGACCGACGGCCACCGCCTCGCCCGGATCGACGCGCCCCTGCCCGAGGGCGCGGAGGGCGCGCCCGGCGTGATCGTGCCGCGCAAGACCGTGGGGGAACTCCGCAAGCTGCTGGAAAACGACGAGGCCGAGCTTGCGATCTCGGTCTCCGAGACCAAGATCCGCTTCTCGGTCGACGGGCTCGTGCTCACCTCCAAGGTGATCGACGGCGCCTTCCCCGACTATTCCCGCGTGATCCCGACCGCCAACACCCGCAAGATGGAGGTCGACGCCAAGGATTTCGCCAAGGCGGTCGACCGCGTCGCGACCGTCAGCCAGGAACGCTCGCGCGCCGTCAAGCTCACGCTCGACCAGGACCGCCTCGGCCTCTCGGTCAACTCGCCCGAGGCTGGATCGGCCGCCGACGAACTGACGGTGGCCTATGACGACGAGCCGCTCGAGATCGGCTTCAACGCGCGCTACCTGCTGGAAATCGCCGGCCAGATCGACCGCGAGAACGCCGTCTTCATGTTCGCCGACTCGGGCGCCCCCACCCTGGTGCGCGAGGGCGAGGACCTCTCGGCGATCTACGTCGTGATGCCGATGCGGGTCTGACGGCTTGGATCAGAGTCCATTCGACAGATTCAGCGGTCCCTTCGGATTTGAGCCACGTGCATCGTATGGGATTTTCGTGATGCGGTCATCGAGATGAGCGATGACGAATGGACCCCAGAGACATGGCGGGAGCGCGGCGATGAGCACCTTGAGCGGGCACGGCATGCGATAGAATCAGGAAACACTGCGCTCGCTCTTTCCGATATTCATCAAGCCGTCGAGGCACATATGAAGGCTGCGATCATGGCCTTTAATGGTATGAATTCTTGGACGGTAGAGTTCCGTGGCTTGCGGTTGGATAATCACAAGTTGCAAACCCTTGCGAAGCGCGGAGGTCTTTCAGAAAAACTTAACGAGAGGGCCAGACAATCCGTCG
>JAVVFE010000075.1:0-10286 GCA_032251175.1 Thermohalobaculum sp. | reverse complement strand
CGGTTGGTGACCGCCACGTCCGCCGCGTCCAGGTCCTGATAGGGCAAGTCGGCACTCACCGCCTCGGCAGTCACAATCGTGTAGCCCAGGTCCCCGTCGTCCACAGAGTCCTCCACCCCCGTCACCGTCACCGTCTGCGGGCCGTTCCAGTTCGCCGGCGTGAACGTGACGGCGGACGGGCTCACGGTACCTTCGCTCGTGTCCAGGCTCGTGATCGTCACCGACACGTCCGCGGTCGGGATGCGGAACGGCCCGCCGGCAAAGTCGATCCGCGGGTTCGGCCGTTCGAAATTCAGCGAGGGCGGGATCACCCGGTGGTGCAGCGCCAGCGCCGTCTTGATCAGCGACGCAACGCCCGCTGCCTGTTCCAGATGCCCGATATTGGTCTTGACCGAGCCGAGATGGCAGCCTCCCGGCCGGGTGTCCGGGTCGGTCGCGAAGCAGCGGCGCAACGCTTCGACCTCGAGCGGGTCGCCCACCACCGTGCCGGTTCCGTGCCCCTCGACATAGCCGATGGTCGAGGGGGCCACGTCCGCGGCGGCGAAGGCTTCGGCCATCGCCCGTGCCTGGCCCTCGGTGCTCGAGGCCGTGTAGCTGACCTTCGCCCCGCCGTCGTTGTTGACCGCCGAGCCCAGGATCACGGCATAGATGCGGTCGCCATCGGCAATCGCATCCTCGACATGCTTGAGGACGACGACGCCCGTGCCGCTGCCGAACACCGTGCCCTGCGCATCGGCGTCATAGGCGCGGCAGCGCCCGTCGGGCGAGAGGATGTCACCCTGCCGGAACTGGTAACCCGCGATCTGCGGTACGCGCAGGGTCGACGCGCCCGCCAGCGCCATGTCGCACTCGCCGTCGAGGATGCTCTGACAGGCCAGATGGACCGCGACCATCGACGTCGAGCAGGCCGTCTGCACGTTGATCGACGGCCCGGTCAGGTCCAGCTTGTAGGAGAGCTTGGTGCTGAGGAAATCCTTGTCGTTCGCCAGGTGCTCGATCCCGCCGGTCCGGGCGGTGTGGAGGGCGGCATGCGCGAGCAGGTAGCTCGTGACCACCCCGCCCGAGCCCATGAAGGCGCCGACCCGCCGGCTGCCGCGCCCCGGCGGGTGGCCGGCATCCTCCAGCGCGTGCCAGGCTTCCTCCAGAAGAATGCGCTGCTGCGGGTCCATCAACCGCGCCTCGCGCGGCGAGTATTCGAAGAACTCGGCGTCGAACAGGTCGAACCCGTCGATCACCGGCGCGGCCTTCACATAATCCGGCCGGCGCACCTGCGCCTCGGGGATCCCCGCGCGCATCAGCTCGGCGTCGCTGAAATGCCTGATCGAGTCGATCCCGGCCCGCAAGTTGCGCCAGAAGGCGTCGAGATCGTTCGCCCCCGGGAAACGGCATGCCATGCCGACGATGGCGATGCCCCGGCAGGGCGGTGGCGGCGTCATGGCGCGCCGGCCGTTGGCGTCCGGGCGCTCACCGCCGCCTGCCTGCGCGCCGCGCCCGAGCCTGCGCCATCTCGGCCGCCATGTCCTGCGTGCCCGGCGCGGCATCGCCGCTCAGGCCCAGCGCCGCCAGATAGGCCGCGACCAGATCGCCCACCGTGCGCACCGAGGTGATCGGGATGGTCTGGAACGGGTCGGCGGCCAGATCGTCCTCGAGCGTCAGGACGATCTGGGCGAGGTCCATCGACTTCAGGCCAAGCGTGTCGCTCAGCCGTGCCTCGGGGGCGATCCGCCCGGGATCGAGAGCGCGCTGCACCATCACCGCCGCGATGGCGGCGTGCACCGCCGCACCGATCTGTTCCGCGCTGTTGCCGGTCGCTAGCATGTCAGCCCTCCGTCGACGACCAGAACCTGGCCGGTGATGAACGATCCATGGTCCGAGGCCAGGAAAAACACCGCCTCGGCAATCTCGCGCCGCTGCGCGAGGCGGCCGAGCGGCGTGCGGCGGGTGATGCGTGCGGTCGCCTCCTCCGACAACTCGCCCACCATGTCGCTTTCGAAATAGCCCGGCGCCACCGAGTTCACCCGGATGCCGCGCGGTCCCAACTCGCGCGCGAGGCTGCGCGCCATGCCGTCGAGCGCCGCCTTCGTCGCGCTGTAGACCGAGACCCCGCTGTGCCCCCGGACGCCGTTGACGGACGAGATGTTGACGATGCTGCCCGGCGTGCCGCGCTTGATCATCTCGCGCACGCAGGCCTGCGTCAGCAGGATCGCGCCGCGCAGGTTCACGTCGAGGACCCGGTCGATATCCTCGGCGCGCATCATCGCGAGCAGGCCGTCGAGCCCGGTGCCGGCATTGTTCACCAGCGCGTCGAGGCGCGACCACCGCCCGGCCACCGCCCGGGCCACGCCCTTGAGATCGTCGCCCGACTGGCCATCGGCGGCGATCCAGACCACCCTGCCGCTACCGGTCTCGCCATGCGCCTCGAGCACCCGGTCCAGCGCCTCCGTGCGCGAGCGGCTGAAGGTTGCGACACGCCAGCCGCGGTCCAGGAAAAGTTCGACCAGCGCGAGGCCGAGCCCCCGGCTGCCGCCGCTGACGATGACGACCGGGGCGTCGGGGGCGCTGTTGCCGGTCGCGGTCATGCCGGCGCACTCCGGACCTTCTTGAAACGTGCGGAGTGCTGCGGCGCCGGTGCGATCCGGTATGACAGCGGCACTTTGTGCGGTTCCAGCCGCGCGCGGCAGAACGCGTCGAGACGTGCGCGCAGCGCCGTGGGGTCCTCGTCGCGCTGCAATGCCACCGTGGCGACGACCACCGCGCCTGTCACCGGGTTCGCCCGGGCCGTCACGGTTGCGTCGGCGATGTTGCCGGCGCTCAGCAGCACGTCTTCGACCTCGGCCGGGTGCACCTTCTCGCCGCCGACATTGATCAGGTCCGAGTCGCGGCCAAGGATGCGCAGATACGCGCCATCGACCTCGACCCGGTCGCCGGTGTTGAGCCAGCCTTCCGCGTCGAACGGGCTTGGCGCATTCAGATACCCCAGCATCGCCGTCGGCGCGCGCAGCCACAGGATGCCATCGACGACGCGGTGCTCGACACCGTCGCCGCCGATCTCCATCCACAGCGACCCCGGCGCGCGCGAGCGGGTCGGCACGATCCCAAGCTCCGAAAGCCCGTAGGTCTGCTTCAGGCGCACGCCCGGGAACGCGTCGCACAGGGCCGACAGCGTCGCCTGCGGCATCGGCTCGGTGCCGTAGGTGATCAGTTTCAGGCTGGAGAGGTCATGGGTTTTCGCTGCATCCGCGATCAGCACCATCTTCAGGAAGGTGGGGCTGGTCGGCAGCAGTTCGACCCGATGCGCCGCGATCGCCCGCGCCACGGTCTCGACCGAGCGGTCGGTGACGACGACCGCCGTGCCGCCATGGCCGAGCACGTTGATCAGCGTGTTGATCCCGCCGATATGGTCGAACAGCAGGAACGCGAGCGTCACATACCCCCTGCGCTCGATCCGGGCGCGCTCGAACAGCCGGTCGAGGTCCATCAGGCACGCCTTCGGCTCGCCGGACGAGCCCGAGCTGAACAGGATCAGCCCCGCCCGCCGTGCCGCGCGCAGGCGCGATACCAGGTCCGACACCCCATCCGGGGCCAGGTGCTCGAGCCTCGGGCCACCGGGGCGAAGGCAGTCGATCAGCCAGTCCGCGCCCGCCGTCCGGCACCGCGCCTCGAGCACCGGGCGGGGCAGGGCGCTCAACGGCACGACGATCGCTGCACGGGCTGCCAGTGCGAGCACCAGGGCGAACGAGGACGGCGCATGATCGCCTTGCACGACCACCACCGCGCCGGCGCCAACCCCTTGCGCATCCAGCATCCCGGCCCAGGCCTGCGTCTCGCTTGCCAGCGTCGCGTATGACACGACCCCGCCGTCGCCGATGAATGCCGGCGCATCGCCGCGTCGAGCGATCCGATCGATGAACCAATGCGTCACTGCAGACACCCAGCCGAAACCGCTTCCAGAAGGTCCGCCAGGTCACGGCCCCGGCCGTCGGGCGGACCCGCCTGCTCGCGTCATTTTTCCTTGCGGAGAGCGTCTTTCTGCGCCTGCGCCATGTCTTTCACGCTGTTGACCATCATGTCGATCGAGGCCTGCGGGTCCTCGAGCCCTGCGCGCATCACCTTGAGATAGCTCAGCCGCATGTCGATGAACGCCTGCATCATCTTGGTGCCCGCGTCCATCATGGTCGCCATGGCGTCCTTCATCTCGTGCATGGTTTCCTGAGTGGTCTCGATGAGACGCTCGGCCGACTTCTCGCTCTCGGCCTTCTTCTGTTCGTCCGTCGTCGTCTCAGCCATTCTTGCCCCCACAACATCTCCACGCCACGATGCGCACTGTGCCACATTGAACCATCCATGATCGGTCCGACGCAAGCGCCATTCCCGATCCGCGCGCCCGATCCGCGCGCGGTGCGACTGCATCCCGCGCGCTCGCTCAGGCGTCGTCGCGCCGCTTGCCGGTGTCTTGCGCGAACAGTCCCGAGACGTCGTCCATCATCTCGCGCGCCTGCTCGAGCATCATCATCTGCAGACGAAGGGACGCCGCAGCGACGGCGCCTGCGCTCTCGGCAAACTCGCGCATGCTGGCCTGCAATGCCTCGCGGTCGGGCGCGGCCGGTGTCGCTTTCGGTGCCGCTTTCGGCGCGTCGTCCGGTTGCCCCGGCGGCGGGGCCTGGTCGCTCGGCATGTCGGTTATCCTCCCGATGGATGGCGAGACCGAAGCCTCCCCCACCACGGCCGCCGATGCAAGCCGGAACCCGGGCGCCGCGAGATCGCGGCAGGCACGATCATGCGGCCGCCTCAGGAGACGATCTCGATCGGGACATGGCCCCAGACGGCATCGCCCTCGGCCAGGTCCTCGCGGGCGATGTCCGGCCGGCCGCCCTGCGCAATGCCCAGCTTGTCCCAATGCCGGTCGAGGAACGCCTGCGCGGTCTGGTAGCCGATGTCGAACAGCCGCGACATGTTCGAATGGGACCAGTCCAGCACCTCCGGCCAGCGTTCTTCGGGGATGTGGTCGCTGAACGGCATCTTGAGCAGGTGCCGCGTGAGTTCCTGGTTCATCGCGTCCTCCTCGGTGTCGGACCGGACCAGCAGGCGGATCTTGCGCCAGATCTCGCGCACCTCGAACCGTTCGGCGATTTCCTCCTTCGCCTCGCGAGAGATCATCTTTTCGGTGAGGGTCTTCTTCAGATCGTCGAGCAGCGGCTGGAACTCGGGCACCTCGGCCGCCTTGCGCTCCAGCCTCGCAATTGCTTTCTCCATGTCATGCGCAAAGCCGATCAGGCTCTCGACATGCTCCTGCAACCGCAGGATTTCCTTGCCCAGTTGTCGCGTGCTGTGAACGTCGCGCCGCCGCGCGATGTCGATCTCGACCTGTTGGCGCGCCAACTGCGTCAGGGGGGCCACGATCGATTTTCCCCAGGCATCGATGATGTTCTTCGGCTCGCCGATCAGGTGCTTGTTGCCCATCAGGTCGAAGTAGATCACGGTGTCGACATCGTTCTTGGTCATCACCCCGTCCGGATTGAACTCCATCGTCCGGAAGGCCGAGGCTTCGAGATAGGTCTTCACCGTCCCGTCCGGCTCGCGCAACTTGTAGGGGGCATACAGGAACGGCATGGCGAGCGCCGCCTTGAACTGCTCGGCCGTGATTTCACCGTTGCGGAAGTTGCGCTCGTCCTGATCCTCGATGCAGTAGGCGGTCAGCAGGAACTCGGTGCCGCTGGTGCGCAGGTTTTCGGCCAGCGCGTCGAAATCCACGATCAGGTCGATCCAGGGCGGCGGCTGGCACAGGCCCTTGCTGTCCATGCCGATCCTGCCGGGCTGCATGACGGCCGCCATCAGGCCCATCATGTCGCCCAGAAGCCGCTGGCGCCGCGTGTCGCGCGGGATCGACCAGACCACCGGGCCGACGATCTGCGAGTACAGTTCGGCCATCGAGCCGGCCTTCTGGAAGATTTTGAAGTTCATCGGCAAATGCTCGTAGATGAGGTCGTCAATCCCCATCTCGCGCGTTTGCTTCAGCGCCCGGCGACGCGCCTGTTGCAGGCTCTCGCCCGGGCGTCTGCGCGGGGCGGCGTGGAGCAGCCCCGCGACCATTCCGGCGCCGGTCGTGGTGATGACCTTGAACTCGACCCCCGCCTCGTCGAGCGCGAGCAGCGCCCCGGTCATCAGCGTCAAATTCGGCGCCCCACCGCCGAGCGCGATCGCAACTGCCATGGTCCCCCCGATGTTCGCGCCGCCCGCACGGATGCTCGTGGCAGCGCCGGATCAGATGGTATCGAACCACACGCGCGGCGCGGCGCCAAACGTTAATACGGCTGTGGCGATGACTGACTCGGATGGCGGCCTCGCCGCAGATCGGCCACCGCCCGCGTCGCCGCAATCGGGCGCGCTCAAGACGCGGCTCGGGCTCGATGCCGCCCCCGAGCAGATCGACGGTCGCAGGCGCTGCTATGGCATCATCTGAGGTCCAGCGCGATCACCATCGCCGTCCCTTCCGGGGGCGGCGGCCTCGCGCATCCTGAAGATGCTGTACTGGAAGCTCTGCCGATTGCCCTTCGGCGTGATGTGCATGTGCCGCCTGGCCTCGATCAGGTCGATCCCACCCGGGATCATTCTGCCCAACTCGCGAGCCAGGTCGTCCGGCGCGTAGCGAACGACCGGCAGTCCGGAGCACATCGTTGGCCCGTCGTCGGCGAAGGTCGCGATGATCGCTGTCCCGCCGGGACGCAGCGCCGCAGACATGACGCGCGCATACGCGGCGCGATCCTCGGCGCCGGTCAGAAAATGAAAGACCGCCCGGTCGTGCCAGACCGCGTAGGTCCGGTCGGGCCGCCAGCCGGTCACGTCCGCCTCGATCCAGGCAACCCTGTCGGCCCGCGGACCCAGCCGCGCCCTGCTCATGGCCAGCGCCGAGTTCGAGAGGTCGAGGACGCTCAGCGGTCCGAAGCCCTCGTCCAGCAGGCTGTCGACCAGTCTGGAGGCGCCGCCGCCGACGTCGATGAAGGGATCCCCCGGCACCAGGAAACGCCGCACCAGCGCGCGTGACAGCGACGGCGTCGCTTCGAACCAGGCCAGCTCGTCTTCGGCCCGCGCGCCATAGACGTCGTTCCAGTGCTGTTGTCCGCCTTGCATCATGTCCGAACCCTCTGCGTCCGCCCGAGCGTAACGGATCGGCCCGAACCCGGACAGTCGGTTCGGCCGCCGGCCACAGGCTCAGCAGCCACGCACCCGCATCGCCTCGAACAGGCGGTGCACCCCCTGGCACCCCTTTTGCAGGTTTACGCCGTTCGCCTACAGCTTTTCGATCCTCTTGCGCAGTCGATCGATCTCGCGCTGCTCCGGCTTCATGTGGCCGTGGCTGGAACCCTCGCAGGCGACGCGACGTCGCCTTGCCGAATGCCGCGGGCGACCAGACGGCCAGCGGTGGCGGCGCGTGGACCGGCACCGCCGGGGCCGGGCGATCGACCCGCGCAGCGGCCCGGCACGGATGCGTTCCGGCCTCCTGCGCCCGAGCGAGATCGAGCACGTCGCCCCCGCGCGCGGCGACGAAACCGTCTGGCGTCCCGGTTGCGACCGCGGCCCGGCCGGGCAAGAGCAAGCGGATCGCGCCCTTGCCGCCGACCGCGTCGAAGCCCAGGCGCCGGGCCGGCGCACGGGCTGGCCGCAGCCATCGCGATCGGGCCGATAATCACAGCGCTTCCTCCTTGTGGGTGTCTGCCGGATCGACCATCGGGCCGCGAAGGCAACGACCAGCGACGCCATCGCCGACAGGGCGCAGCTCGCGGCCATGAAGAAATACAGCGGCGCCCGCGGCACGCGCAGCGCCTGACTGACCTCGGAGATCGCGCTGACGGTCAGTCCCTGCCGGACGAACAGCCAGGCCAGAAGGCCGAGCACGACCGCGACCAGGACCGACGCCAGAATGCGCCACCACCTCATCCAGGGCGCCATGACGAGCTTGTCGAGGATGTCCACCGTCAGATGCGCGGCCGCTGCGGTCACCAGCGGCAGCCCGGAAAACACCACCAGGGCCATCAGGTGTTCGGTGATGTCGTTTGCGCCATAGATCGGCTTGCCGACCAGGCGTCGTCCGATGACGTCGACGAATGTCAGCGCCACCATCGCGATCATGAAGACCGCGATCAGCGTCTCGACGGCGCGACGGAGTTTCCAGGCGATTCCCAGCATCTCGTCCCCCTGCATCTCTGATGGCCGGAGGCCGGGCACAGCCGCCGTCCGGAGCCGCGCGCCCGGCGTCTGCTGGCCTGCCAGTTCCGCATAGGTCTGCCGGTAGAAGGCGAGCATTGCTGCGGGGTCCGCGACACCCGCCGCCTTCGCCGCCTCGATCCAGTCGGCGACCATCGTCTGATAGACGGCGTCGACCGCGGCGATCCGTCCGTGCCGTTTGCGTGGATGCGCACGTTGATGTCGTCGGCCGATGCCATGGCCGCCGCCTACCTCGCCTGCACGCGCGACTTCGATGGCACGGTGCATTTCATCTTCCTGCCCGCCGAGGAGCTTCTGCGCGGCGCCCGCCAGCGCCGTCACGGTGTGCCCGTCATGGCCGCAGCCGTGGAACTGCCCGTCGATCGCCGAGCGATAGGCGATGTCGGCCTTCTCCTGCATGGGCAGCGCGTCAAGCTCCGCGCGAAAGCCGATCTGCCGTCCGGGGCAGGCCGCCGAGGCGCCCCGCCCGCGCCGCGTGCCCACGACCCCGGTTCCGCCGATGCCGGTCGCCACCTCGAGGCCGAAGCCCGCGAGACGCTCGGCCACGAAGGCGGCCGTGCGCACTTCCTCGAACCCGGTCTCCGGGTGGGCGTGCAGATCGTGCAGCCAGCTCGTGACTGCGCCCCTGTTGGTCTTGAACCACTGGTCGAACATTGGCACTTCGATTGTATCATAATGAGATTATATTATTATAAGAATATTGCAAATAGAAATCAATTTCGCGATCATGGGCTTCGGCAAGAACCTGAAAGATCGGATGGCATCGTGATGGACAGGAAAAAAATATCTCAAAACGAAAGGCTTACCTATCGTCTCAACATCGTTGCGCAGCAGGCGATCGCACTGAACGACGATATCTTCCTGCGCGAGACGGGGTGTCGAATCCGCGAGCTGCGGGTCCTCCGGCTGATCGACGATTCGCCAGGAACAACCTTTGCCGAGATTGCGCGGGTGACCGGGCTCGAGCGCAGCCTCACGTCCCGCATCATCCAGGGACTGATCGCGAGCGGGCTCGTCCAGCGCGAGAACTCCGGGTCGGATGCGCGCGTGTTCCAGTTGATGACGACCGAGAGGGGCAAGGAGGTGCGCCGGATCGCGCGCGCCGTCTCGGACCGGCTGGAGGCAGTGCTGACGCAGCCGTTGACGCGGGCCGAGCTTGGCACGCTCGATGCGCTGCTGGCCCGGCTCGCCGTCTGGGTCAGTTCCGACGAGTATCGCGATGCCCTCGTCGAAGCCTGACATCATATGGTTGCAAACTAAGAATATCTTGACATGAGATCACTTCTGCATAGACTCCGACTCGCCACTATCGCCCATGCAGGAGAGGCCGGCGCATGCCGGCGCCGAAGGAGCAACCCCCCGGAACCTCTCAGGCAGAAGGACTGCATGCGGTGCGGCGATCTGGAGCGCGCGCGGGCGGTGGCCCGCGCATCGGGACCGCACGACGGCCGGATACCCGGTCAAGGGCTACTCGATCACGGTGCGGCTCGATGACGAGGAAAGCCAGCGCGCCGCCGCTTTCCGCCAGCGCATCAACATCCCCATGGACTGCCGCGACGGCGTCTGCGGCACCTGCAAGTGCTTCGCCGAAAAGGGCGAGTACGAGCTTGAATTCTACATGGACGAGAGCCTGACCGAGGACGAGAAGGCGGCAGGCTATGTCCTGACATGCCAGATGATCCCCGAAAGCGGCTGCGTGATCCGGGTGCCGGCCTCGTCCGCCGCCTGCAAGACCGCGCCCGAGACGGTGGGGGCCGAACTCCTGTCGGTCGAGCGCGCCTCGGACACCACCTTCATCCTGCGCACGCGGGCCGAGAAGCCGATGAGCTTCCTGCCCGGGCAATACGTCAACCTTGGCGCGCCGGGCGTGCCCGAGGCGCGCTCCTACTCGTTCTCCTCGGCGCCCGGCGCGGCCGAGGCGTCGTTCCTGATCCGCAACCTGCCGGGCGGGCTGATGTCGACCTACCTGGCCGAGCGCGCGCAGCCGGGCGACCGGCTCACCATGACCGGGCCGATGGGCGCCTTCTACCTGCGCCCGGTCGCCCGGCCGCTCGTGTTTCTCG
>JAVVFE010000074.1:0-10300 GCA_032251175.1 Thermohalobaculum sp. | reverse complement strand
CGACCTCGATTCGGTGCGCCAGTTGCTGTCCGGCCCCGCCCCCTTCGCGCTGTTCGACGTGCCCTGGGTGCCGATCTACCTGGGGGCGATCTTCCTGTTCCACACCTGGCTGGGATGGACCGCGGTGGCGGGCGGGCTGATCCTGGTCGGGCTGACCATCGTCAACCAGATCCGCTCGCAGCGGCTGACCGAGGCCGGCCAGCGCGCCGCCAGCACCGCCGAGGCGCTGGGCGAGCAGATCCGCCAGAACGCCGAGGCGGTGCGCGGCCTGGGCATGGCGGGCGCCGGCCTGACGCGCTGGCGGGCGCTGCGCGACGAGGCGCTGGACGCGCAGATCGCCGCCTCGGACCGCACCGCCAGCTATGCGGCCGCGGCCAAGACGCTGCGCTTCTATCTGCAGTCGGTGATGCTGGCGGTGGGCGCCTGGCTGGTGCTGTTGCAGGAAATCTCGCCGGGGATGATGATCGCGGGCTCGATCCTGATGGGGCGCGCGCTGGCGCCGATCGACCAGGCGATCGGGCAATGGCCGCTGGCGCAGCGCGCGGCACTGGGCTGGCGCCAGTTGGCGGCGCTGCTGGACCAGTCGCCGGCCGACGACCACCGGACCCGCCTGCCCGCGCCGCAGGGCCGGATCGAGGCCGCGGGCGTCGCCGTCGTGGCCCCGGGCGAGACCGTGCCGGTGCTGCGCGGCATCGGCTTCGAGATCGGGCCCGGGCAGGCGCTGGGCGTCATCGGCCCGTCGGGCGCGGGCAAGACGACGCTGCTCAAGGTGCTGGCCGGGATCTGGCCGCCGGCGGCGGGCAAGGTGCGGATCGACGGCGCGGCGCTGGACCAGTGGGAGCCCGACGCGCTGGGCGCCCATATCGGCTATCTGCCGCAGGATGTGAGCCTGCTGCCCGGCACGGTCGCGCAGAACATCGCCCGCCTCGCCCCCGTGCCGGACGATGCCGAGGTGGTGGCGGCGGCGAAGCGGGCCGGGGCGCACGAACTGCTGCTGGCGCTGCCGCAGGGCTATGACACCGAGATCGGCGCGGGCGGCCAGCGGCTGTCGGGCGGCCAGCGCCAGCGGGTTGCGCTGGCGCGCGCGTTCTATGGCGACCCGGCGGTGCTGATCCTGGACGAGCCGAACGCCAATCTGGACGCGCAGGGCGAACAGGCGCTGGTCACCTCGATCCGCGAGGCCAAGGCGCGCGGGCGCACGGTGGTGGTGATGGCCCACCGGCCCAGCGCGATCGCGGCCTGCGACCTGCTGCTGGTGATCGACAAGGGGGTGCAGGCCGACCTGGGGCCGCGCGACGAAGTGCTGCGGCGCCGGACGCGCAACCATGCCCAGCTTGTCGCCGAGGCGCAGGCGCCGGGCGGCACGCCGCAGGTGGGCGCAGAGGGCGGCGGCGGCGGCGGCGGCGGCGCGCCCCGGCGGGTTTCCGACGCGACGGGCACGGCGCAGGCGGGTGTGGCGCAAGCTGGCACGGCGCAGGCGGGCGTGGCGCAGGCGGGCGTGGCGCGGGCGGTCGCGGCGCAGGCTGGCGCGGCGCCGGGCCGGGCCACGCGGGTGGAGTCGGATGCGCCCGCGCCTGCCACTCCGGCGGCGCAGGGGGCGGTATCGTCCCCGGCTCAGGGCACTGGCCCGGCACCGGGGAACGGCGCCGCCCCCGCCCCGCTGCCGTCCGCGGCGGGCGGGGCGAGCGGCACGGTGAGCGCGACGATGGGGCTGCCGGTGATGCTCGCGGCCAGCACGCGCGGCACGCGGCGGCGCAGCCCCGACGGCGCGCAAGCCGCACCGGCGACGCGGCCGGCGGACGAGGGCGCGCCCGCCGAAGCCGGCCGCGAGGACCAGTCATGAACCGCCCTGCCCTGCCTGCACCGCCACAGCCGCACTCGCAGCCGCCGCGCTGGGGTTCGGCCGGACCGATCCGCGCGGGGCTTCTGGCGATCGTGCTGCTGGCCGGCGGGCTGGGCGGCTGGGCCGTCACGGCCGAGCTTGCCGGCGCGGTGATCGCGCCGGGGCGCCTGCGGGTCGAGGCCCAGCGCCAGGTCGTGCAGCACCCCGATGGCGGCGTGGTCGGCGAGATTCTGGTGCGCGAGGGCGACCGCGTCGAGGCGGGCGCCACGCTGATCCGGCTGGACGCCAGCACGCTGAACTCGGAACTGGCGGTGCTGGAGAGCCAGTTGTTCGAGATCATCGCCCGCCGCGGCCGGCTGGAAGCCGAGCAGGCCGGCGCCGGCACGATCGACTTCGACCCCGAGATCGTCGCCGCCGCCGTCGCCCGGCCCGAGGTCGCACGGCTGATCGCCGGGCAGACGCGCCTGTTCGACGCCCGCACCGAGACGATGGCGGGCGAGCTGGACCTGCTGGCCGAGCGCCAGGCGCAGGTTGCCGACCAGATCGTCGGCGCCGAGGCGCAACTGGCCGCGCTGGTGCGCCAGGCCGAGCTGATCGAGGACGAGATGGTGGGCCAGCGCAAGCTGCTGGCGCAGGGGCTGGCGCAGGCGAGCCGGGTGCTGTCGCTGGAGCGCGAGGCGGCGCGGCTGGAGGGCGAGCGGGGCGACCTGCTGGCGCGGGTGGCGCAGTTGCGGGGCCAGATCGCGGAACTGGGGCTGGAGCGGCTGAAACTGGGCGCCCAGCGGCGCGAGGAGGCGATCACGCAGCTTCGCGACCTGGGCTTTCGCGAACTGGAGCTGCGCGAGCGGCGGATCGCGCTGCGCGAGCGGCTCGACCGGCTGGAAATCCGCGCGCCGCGCGCGGGCGTGGTCTACGAGATGACGGTGTTCGCCATCAAGGCGGTGATCCGCCCGGCCGAGCCGGTGCTGTATATCGTGCCGACCGACGAGAGCCTGGTGATCGACGTCGAAATCGACACGCTGCACATCGACGAGGTGGCGGTGGGGATGGATGCGGTGATCCGCTTCTCGGGCTTCAGCAGCCGCACGACGCCCGAACTGTTCGGCCGGATGGCCCGCATCTCGCCCGACGCGCATCTGGACGAGAAGACCGGGCGCAGCTTCTACCGCGCCGAGGCGATGCTGGCCGAGGGCGAGGCCGAGCGGCTGGAGGGGCGCACCCTGATGGCCGGGATGCAGGTCGAGGTGTTCATCCAGACCGGCGCGCGCACGCCCTTTGCCTATCTGATGCAGCCGCTGACCGACTATTTCAACCGCGCCTTCCGCGAGACCTGAGGCGACGGGCTTGATCGCCGCATCCCGCCGCCCACCTTGCTCGGCATGAGCCCCGCAGCCATCCCAGCGCCCGGCACCGGGCCCCGTGTCGAGATCGAGATCGCGCGCGGGATCGAGGCCATCGCCCCCGCCGACTGGGACGCCTGTGCTGCGCCCGGCCGGACGGCCGGGGCACATGCGGCCAACCCGTTCGTCACGCACGCCTTTCTTGCAGCGCTGGAGGCATCGGGCTCGGCCACCGCGGCGACGGGCTGGGCGCCGCATCACCTGGTTGCGCGGGTCGGCGGGCGGGTCGAGGCGGTGATGCCGCTGTATCTCAAGGGCCACAGCCAGGGCGAATACGTCTTCGATCACGCCTGGGCCAATGCCTGGCACCGAGCGGGGGGCGCGTATTACCCCAAGCTGCAATCGGCCGTCCCCTTCACCCCCGCGACCGGGCCGCGCCTGATGGTGCGCCCCGATGCCGTGCTGGGCGTGGCACCGATGCAGGCCGCGCTGATCGGCACGGCGCGCGACCTGACGGACGACAACGGGCTGTCGTCGCTGCACATCACCTTCTGCACCGACGCGGAATGGGCGGTGGGCGCCCGACACGGGCTGTTGCAGCGGACCGACCAGCAGTTCCACTGGATCGACCGGGGCTATGGCGACTTCGAGGGTTTTCTGGGCGCGCTGGCCTCGCGCAAGCGCAAGCAGGTGCGGCGCGAGCGGGCGGGCGCGGGCGAGGCCGGCATCCGGCTGCACCGCCTGACCGGCGACGCGATCGGGCCCGAGCACTGGGACGCGTTCTGGCTGTTCTACCAGGACACCGGCGCGCGCAAATGGGGCACCCCGTATCTGACGCGCGACTTCTTCGACACCGTGCATGGCACGATGGCGGACGACATCCTGCTGGTGCTGGCCGAACGCGAGGGGCGCTGGATCGGGGGCGCGCTGAACTTCATCGGCGCGGACACGCTGTATGGGCGCTACTGGGGGTGCAGCGAGGATCACCCCTTCCTGCATTTCGAGTGCTGCTATTACCAGGCGATAGACTTCGCGCTGGAGCACGGGCTGGGCCGGGTCGAGGCCGGGGCGCAGGGCGCGCACAAGCTGGCGCGCGGCTACGAGCCGGTTACGACGCGTTCGCTGCACTGGATCCCGGACCCGGGGTTCCGCGCGGCGGTGGCGCGGTATCTGGATGAGGAACGCGCGGCGGTGGCAGCCGAGGGGGCGGAGCTGGCCGAGTTCACGCCGTTCCGGCGCGGCGGCTGAGGCGGCCGCCTGCCTCCGGTCCCGCGAGGCCCCGGGTCAAGCCCGGGGCAGCGACGGTGGGGGCTCAGCGAGGCCCCGGCTCAAGGCCGGGGCAGAGGCTCACTGTGCCGCCATCGCCGCAGCCGCAGCGTCCGCTCTCGCACTGCCCCGGCCTTGAGCCGGGGCCCCGACGGGTCGGCGGCGAGCGTCAGAGCTGACCGAGCAGGACGTCGGCCTTGGTCACTTCGGCCTTCGAGGGCGCGTCCTCGAGATTGAGCGAGGCGAGCTTGCCGTCGCGCACCACCGCCGAGAAGCGCTGCGCGCGGTGGCCGAGCCCGGCGCCCGAGGCGTCGAAGCTGAGGCCCATCGCGGTGACGAAGCTGGCGTCGGCGTCGCACAGCAGGCGGATGCCGGCCTTGTCGGCGCCGGTCGCCTCGCCCCAGGCGCGGGCGACGAAGGGGTCGTTGACGGTCAGGCAGATGATCTCGTCGACGCCCTTGGCCTTCAGCGCGGCCGCGTTCTCGACGAAGCTCGGCATGTGCTTGTTGTGGCAGGTGGGGGTGAAGGCGCCCGGCACGGCGAACAGCGCAACGGTGCGCCCGCCGAACACCTCGGCCACCGGCACTGCCTTGGGGCCGTCGGGGGTCATCTCGAAAAGCGTGCCGTCCGGCAGCGTGTCGCCGACTGCGATGGTCATGGATCGTCTCCCTTAAGTTGCGCGTCGATGTGTCAGCGGGCGCCCATGCGGATGGCGCCGTCGAGGCGGATGACCTCGCCGTTCATATAGCCTGTCTCGACGATGAAACAGGCCAGCCGGGCGAATTCCGCGGGGTCGCCGAGGCGGACCGGGAAGGGCACCTGGGCGGCGAGGCTGTCCTGCACCTCCTCGGGCAGGCCGCGCAGCATGGGGGTGCCAAAGATGCCGGGCGCGATGGCGCAGACCCGGATGCCGTCGCGCGCGAGGTCGCGCGCCGCGGGCAGCGTGAGGGCCGCGACCCCGCCCTTGGACGACGCATAGGCGGCCTGGCCCATCTGCCCCTCGAACGCCGCGACGGACGCCGTGTTGACGATCACGCCGCGCGCGCCGTCGGCGTCGAGGGGGGCGGCCTCGCGCATCGCCTGGGCGGCGAGCGCCATCACCCGCATGGTGCCGATCAGATTGACCGCCACGACTTTGGTGAACAGCGCCATGTCGTGTGGCCCCTTCGCGCCCGCGGTCTTCATCGCCGGGGCGATGCCGGCGCAGGAGATCACGATGCGGGCGGTGCCATGCGCCTCGGCCGCCTCGGCCAGGCTGGCCGCGACGCTGTCGTCGCTGGTCACGTCGGTGGGGATGAACCGCGCGCCGGACTCGGCCGCGACGCGGGCGCCTTCGGCGGCGGCCATGTCGAGGATGGCGACGGGGGCGCCCCGGACGCGAAGCGCCGCGACGCAGGCCGCGCCGAGGCCGCTTGCGCCCCCGGTGACGAGGGCGGGGGTCTCGGGTCCGATCTTCATGGCGGCCTCCTGCTTGTGCCGGGTCTGTTGGTAGCGCCGCCGCGGCCGGGTGCCAAGGGGTCAGGCGGCGCGGAAGATGGCGATCCGGGTCTCGCCATACTGGCGCTGGTCGAGCGGTTCGAGCCACTCGAACGCGGGCAGCGGGTCGGTCGCGCGGCCTTCCAGCACCACCAGCGCCCCGGGGGCGACCCAGCCGCCCAGCCGGGCCGAGGCCAGCGCGCGGATGCCCAGATCGGTGCCATAGGGCGGGTCGGCGAAGATCAGATCGAACGGCTCGCCCCGGCAGGGGCCGAGATCGGTGGCATCGCGGCGCCAGATCTTGGTGACGCCCGCGAGCCCCAGACGCTCGACCGTCTCGCGGATCAGCGCGCGGGCGGGGCCGTGGTCGTCGATGAACACGGCGCGCACCGCGCCGCGCGACAGCGCCTCGATCCCCAGCGCCCCGGTGCCGGCAAAGAGGTCGAGCACGCGCGCGCCCTCGGGCACTGGCGGCTCGGCGTGGCCGCCATGGGCGAGCAGGTTGAACAGCGCCTCGCGCACCCGGTCCGAGGTCGGGCGCAGATGCGCCTCGCCCCCGCCCGCGGCGCCGGGGGCGGCAATGCGCGCGCCGCGGAAGCGCCCGGCGATCACCCGCATCAGGCGGCCGACAGCACGCGGTCGAGGGCGGCGATGGCGCGGTCGATCTCGGCCGGCGTGGTGTAGTGCAGGAACGAGAGCCGCAGCACGCCGTGGTCGGGGTCGAGCCCCAGCGCCTGAATCAAGCGCACGGCGTAGAAGTCGCCGCCGCCCGCCATGATGCGGTGGGCACCGAGCGCGCGGGCGAGGTCCTCGCCCTTGCGGGCATGGGCGACGGCGATGGTGGGCGCGCGATGCGCGGGGTCGCGCGGCCCGAGCAGGCGCAGGTCGTTGCGCGCGGCGAGGTGGTCGAGCAGCGGCGCGGCCAGCCGCACCTCGTGCGCGCGGAACAGGTCGTGGACCCGGCGCGCGCGCTCGGCCGGGGCGGGGCGGTCGGCGAAGTGGTGGTCGTGCACCGCGTCGGTGTAGAGCGCGATGCCCGCCAGTGCCGCGACCTGCGCGTGGTCGGGGCCTGCGGGGACCAGCTTCTTGCGGATCGCGCCCGCGTTGAACCAGTGGCTCTGGTTCGGCAGGCGGTCGGCCACCTCGCGGCGCACCGCCATCACGCCCTGATGCGGCCCGAAGGTCTTGTAGCTGGAGAACAGGTAGATGTCCGCCCCCAGCGCGCGGACGTCCGGCAGGCCGTGCGGCGCGTAGGAGACGCCATCGACCACCGACACCGCACCCGCCGCGCGCACTTTCGCGCAGATCGCGGCGACCGGGTTGATCTCGGCCACGATGTTCGAGGCATGCGGGAAGGCCACCACCCGGGTGCGGTCGGACAGCAGCGCATCGAGATCGGCAGGGTTCAGGTGCCCGGTCTCGGGGTCGACCCGCCATTCGCGCACCACGATGCCGCTGTCGGCGAGCCGGCGCCAGGCGCCCGAGTTCGCCTCGTGGTCCTGGTTGGTGACGATCACCTCGTCGCCCTCGGCCATCCGGCCGCGGAAGGCATGGGCCAGCACATAGGTGTTCTGGCTGGTCGAGGGGCCGACATGGACCTCGTCCTCGCCGATGTTGAGCATGGCGGCGAGGCGGGCATAGCTCTCGTCCATCATCGCGCCCGCCTCCTCCGAAGCCGGATAGGGCGCGTAGGGCTGCACCTTGCAGCGGGTGTAGAAATGGGTGAGCCGGTCGACCACCTGCCGCGCGGGATACGAGCCGCCGGCGTTCTCGAAGAACGCCCAGCCGGCGAGGCCGGGGTCGGTGAAGGCCGGGAACTGCGCCCGCACGAAATCGAGGTCAAGCTGCGTCATGGTGTGAGCCCTGTCTGTCACGTTCACCGCACCGGCGCGCCCGCCCGGAAAAGGGCGCACCCCATCCTGGCAGGTCTTCCAGCCGAGCCGGTGAACCTGGTCGTCGGCCCACGGCAGCATGGCCCCGACGGGGCGCAGGCCGCGGCCGGATAAGCGATCGCAGGGGCGGGGTCAAGCGATCAGGCGTTGACATCGACCACGACGCGGCCCTGCACCTGGCCCTTGAGGATGTCGCGGCCCAACGCCGGCAGGTCGGCGAGCGTGGCGGGCCGGATCATGCCGTCGAGCAGGTCCATCGGCAGGTCGGACGCGATCCGCGCCCAGGCGGCGGCGCGGTCGGCCTGCGGGCGCATCACCGAATCGATGCCCAGCAGGTTGACGCCGCGCAGCAGGAACGGGATCACGGTGGTCGGCAGTGCTGCGCCGCCGGCAAGGCCCACCGCCGCGACCGAGGCGCCGTATTTCATCTGCGTCAGCACCTTGGCGAGCATCTTGCCGCCCACCGCGTCGACGCAGCCGGCCCAGGTTTCGCTCTCCAGCGGGCGGGCCGAGGGTTCGGCCAGATCTTCGCGCGCGACGATGGTGGCGGCGCCCAGCTTGCGCAGGTAGTCGGCGGTCTCGGGCCGGCCGGTGACGGCGGCGACCTCGTGGCCCAGATGCGCGAGGATGGCGGTCGCCACCGACCCCACGCCGCCCGCAGCCCCGGTGACCAGCACCGGCCCCTGCCCCGGCTTCAGCCCGTGCGCCTCGAGTTCCATGATCGCGAGCATCGCGGTGAAGCCCGCCGTGCCCACCGCCATCGCGCGGCGCGCATCGAGCCCCGCGGGCATCGGCGTCAGCCACTCGGCCTTGACGCGGGCCTTGCCGGCATAGCCGCCCCACCAGGCTTCGCCGACGCGCCAGCCGGTCAGCAGCACCTTGTCGCCGGGCCTGAAGGCGGGGTTGCCCGACGCCTCGACCGTGCCGGCGAAGTCGATCCCCGGCACATGCGGATACTTGCGCACCAGACCGCCGCCGCCGGTCAGGCACAGCCCGTCCTTGTAGTTGAGCGTCGAATACTCGACCGCAACGGTCACGTCGGCCTGCGGCAGGCGGTCCTCGCCGATGGTCGTGATGGTCTGGGTGACGGTGCCGTCCTCGGCCTTGTCGACGATCAGGGCGCGAAAGCTCATGGGGTCCTCCGGAGTTCGTGGCGGGGTCGCGGCGGGTGCCACGGGGGCGGCAAGGCCACCCGGCGAGTCGGATTTGAAATTGTCAAACATTCGGAACCTTGGCAAGCTCGGCACGACTCGGGGCCGGAGCGGACCACGCATGGCGGACGACGGCGACAGATCGCAGGGGGCGGGCGCGGCCATCGCCGGGCGCATCCGCGCGCTGATCCTGGACGGGCGGCTGGGCGTCGACGAGCGGCTGCCGGGCGAGCAGGAGCTGGCCGCGCGCTTCGGCGTCTCGCGCCCCACGGTGCGCGAGGCGCTGAAGACCCTGGCGGCGCAGAACCTGATCCGCACCCGGCGGGGGGCTTCGGGCGGCAGCTTCGTCAACCGCTATGGGCTGGAGGAGGCGCAGGACCAGCTGGTTTCGACCGCGACGATGCTGATGGGCCTCACGCACATCCCGCCCGAGGCGGTGACCGAGGCGCGCCTGACCTTCCTGACCGCGGTCGCCCCCCTGGCCTGTCAGCGCCGCACCCCCGACCAGATCGCGGCGATGCGCGCCGAGATCGAGGTGCAGCGCGACCCGGCGACCAGCGACGCGGCGTTCTGCGCCTCGGACGTGCGCTTCCACCGGGCGCTGGCGAATGCCGCGGGCAACCCGCTGATCGCCTTCCAGATGGCGGGCGTGATCGAGGCGATCCAGCCGCTGCTGAACATGCTGACCTGGCGCGGGCGCGACCGCGCCGAGATCGCCGCGCGCCACGCCCGGATCACCGCGACGCTGGAGCGGCGCGACGCCGCCGCCCTGACGCGCGAGCTGGCACAGCTTTCGGACTACGCCGCCGGCCTGATCGCCGAGGCGCAGGCGATCGCGGCCCGGCGGCGCGCGCCATGACCGCCAAGGAAAAGCGCCGCCCTGCCCCTCGCGCGGGCATTGCCGCACAGAGGCGCGCGCCATGACCGCGTGGCGCCTGTCGGAACGGCCGCGGGCGATGGCCGGGCTGGGCGTGGGGCTGGCCGCGGGCGCCGCCTGGCTGGGGCTGGCGGCGCTGGGGCACGGGACGGCGGGGCACGGGGAGGCGGGGCTGGGCATCGCGGGCGGTGCGGCGCCGGGGAGCGGCTTTGGCTCGCGGCTGGCCGAGCTGTGCCTTGCGGTGGGCGCGCCAGGCGTGGGGGCATACCCGGCGGTGGCGGCGATCTGGCTGTTGATGAGCGTCGCGATGATGCTGCCGACGGCGGCGCCTGCGATCGACCTTTACGCCCGGCTGTCGCGCAGGATCGAGCGCGGGCGCCTGGCCTGCCTCGCGGGATTCGCGGGAGGGTATGTGCTGGCCTGGGGCGGCTTCGGGCTGGTCGCGGCGGCGGTGC
>JAVVFE010000073.1:0-10429 GCA_032251175.1 Thermohalobaculum sp. | reverse complement strand
CTCCTGCAACACACGCAGCAGGCGCACCTGAAGGTCGAGCGGCATCGACTCGATCTCGTCGAGGAAGATTGTGCCGCCCGCCGCCTGCTCGAAGCGCCCGATCCGCTGGGCGGTGGCGCCGGTGAAGGCGCCCTTCTCGTGGCCGAACAGCTCCGAGCCCGCAAGCTCGGGCGAGAGCGCGCCGCAGTTGACCGCGACGAACGGGCCGGCGGCGCGGGGCGAGCGGGCATGCAGGCGGTGCGCCGCCACCTCCTTGCCGGCGCCGGTCTCGCCCAGGATCAGCACGTCGATGCCGGTGGCGGCGATCTTGTCGATCCGCTCGCGCAGCCGTGCGGCGGCCGGGCTCTCGCCGATCAGTTGGGGTGTGCCGGCGCCAAGGGCTGCCTTGAGCGCGCGGTTCTCGATCACCAGCGTGCGGGTATGGCAGGCGCGGCGGGCGACCTCGATCAGGCGCTGCGGCGGGCAGGGCTTTTCCAGGAAGTCGTAGGCGCCGGCGTTCATCGCCCGCACCGCCATCGGGATGTCGCCCTCGCCGGTCAGCATCACCACCGGCAGTTCCGGGTCCATCGCGATCGCCGCATCCAGCAGCGCCAGCCCGTCCTTACCCGGCATCCGCACGTCCGAGATCACCGCCCCCGGCCAGTCGCGGCTGAGGCGGGCCAGCGCGCCTTCGGCCGAGGCCGCGGTCTCGACCGCGATGTCGGCGAGGTCGAGCGTCTGCGCCAGCGCCGCGCGCACGGCTGCGTCGTCCTCGACCAGCAGGATCAGCGGCGCGGCACTCATTCCGCGGCCTCGAGCCGGGCGCGTGGCAGTTCGACGGTGAACACCGCGCCGCCCTCGGGGTGGTTGGTGGCGCGGATCCGCCCGCCGAAGCTCTCGACGATGCCGAACGAGATCGAGAGGCCAAGCCCCAGCCCCTCGCCCACGCGCTTGGTGGTCCAGAACGGATCGAACAGGTTCTTGCGCGCCTCCTCGCTCAGCCCCGGGCCGGTGTCGCGGATCGTCAGCAGGCCGCCCTCGGGCGTCGCCGCCACCCGGATTTCGATGCGCCCGCCGGGTGCGCCGGCCATCGCGTCGAGCGCGTTCGCGACAAGGTTCATCACCACCTGCCCCAGCCGCACCTGCCCGCCGCGCACCACCACCGGGGCGGGCGGGGGCTGCCAGTCGACCGCGGCGCCCTCGGCGGCAAGGCGGCGCTCCATCAGTTCCAGCGCCTCGCCGACCACGGCGTCGAGCGCGACATCGGTCGCCGGCTCGCCCTCCTTGCGGGCGAAGGCACGCAGGTTGCGGATGATCCGGGCCATGCGGGCGGTAAGTTCGGCGATCTGGCCAAGATTGGCGGCGGCCTCGCTGGTGCGCTCGCGCGCGATCAGCACCTGCGCGTTCTCGGCGAAGGACCGGATCGCGGCCAGCGGCTGGTTCAGCTCGTGGCTGATGCCGGCCGACATCTGCCCCAGCGCCGACAGCTTCGAGGCCTGCACCAGGTCGTCCTGCGCCTGCCGCAGCGCCGCCTCGGCCGCGCGGCGCTCGGCGATCTCGGCGGAGAGCTGGCGGTTGGCGCGGGTCAGCTCGGCGGTGCGCTCGGTCACGCGGCTCTCGAGCCCGGCCTTGGCGCGGGCCTCGAGCGCGAGGCGCTCGGCCAGCCGGGCCCGGCGCTGGATCAGGAGCGCGATCACCAGTGCCAGCACCAGCGTCGCAAGCGCTGCGATTGCCGCGACGGTGCGCGCCTGCGCCGCGACCGGCGCCACCGGGGTCAGCATGTGGGCCGTGAGATCGAGCCGCGGCAGCGCAAGGCGCGTGACCACCGCGGCGCCGGCCTCGACGTCGGCCTCGGCCCAGGCGCCCGCATCGACCGTCTCGTGTCCCGCGAGGCGCTGCGCGGGCAGCGCGGGCAGGGCGACCAGCGTGGTCCCGTCATATTGCCGGTCGCGCTCGATCGCGGCGCGCGCCTCGGCCCCTAGCGGCGCGAGCGTGCGGTAGAGCAGCCCCGGCGCCGAGGCGAGGAAGATCACGCCATGCGGATCGGTGAAGAACACCACCCGCTCGCCCGACAGGGCGGCGGCCTCGAGATCATCGACATCGACCTTGACAGTCAGGACCCCAAGCCGCGCGCCCTGGGCATCGACCGGCACCGCGAAGTAGAAGCCGCGCCGCTTCGACGTGGTGCCGAGTGCGTAATAGCGCCCCAGCGCCCCCTCCATCGCCCGTGTGAAATACGGGCGGAAGCTGAAGTTCTGGCCGACGAAGCTGTGCGGCTCGGTCCAGTTCGAGGCGGCGATGGTCTCGCCCGCGGTATCGATCAGGTAGATGTCCGAGGCGCCGGTCACGCTGGCCAGGCGTTCGAGCAGCCGGTTCGCCGCCTCGATCGACAGCTCGTCGCGCGCGGCCAGCGTCTCGGCGAATCGGCCGGTGTCGGCGAGCACGCGCGGCAGTTCCTTGAACTTGCCCAGCGGCGTCTCGATCCGGGCAACGGCCAGCGCGATCTCGGCATCAGCGTCGCGCCGCAGCGCCTCGACGCCCGTGCCCCAGGCCCAGAGCCATGCGATCCCCGCGGCAAGCGCCACCGGCAGCGCGATGGCGATCAGCGCGAGCGCGCGGCGGATCATCGCCGCCCTCCGCCGGCAGGGGTCAGCGCGTGTTCGCAGCCAGCGCAGCCGCGATCAGGGGCGCGCCGATCTCGCCCTCGAACTGCCGCCACACCGGTGTCAGCGCATCGACCCATCGTTCCCGATCGCCCTTCGTCAGCCGCCGCACGATACCACCATTCTCGATGATCTTCATTTTCGCCAGTTCGTTCAGCTCGAACGAGAAGCGGTTGTATTCGTGGGTGACCTCGACCAGGATCTGCTCGATCCCGGCGCGGTCGGCGGCAGGCAGGCCTTCCCACCAGGCGCGCGAGACGATCACCAGATAGTCGATGATGCCGTGGTTGGTCTCGGTGATGCCGTCCTGTCGGGTGTCGAACTTCTTGGTGTAGATGTTGGTCCAGGTGTTTTCCTGCCCATCGGCCCGGCCATCGCCCAGCGCGTCATAGACATCCTTGAAGGCGAGCTTCACCGGCTCGGCGCCGAGTGCCCGGAACTGCGCATCGAGCACGTCGGACGCCTGGATGCGGAACTTCAGCCCTGCCGCATCCGCCGGCGCCTTGAGCGGGCGGTTGGCCGAAAGCTGCTTCATGCCGTTGTGCCAGTAGGCGAGGCCAAGGATCCCCTTGTCGCGCATCGACGCCTTCATCGCCTGCCCGGCCGGCGAGGACTGAAAGCGTTCGACCGCCGCGATGTCCTGGAACAGGAACGGCAGGTCGAAGATGCGGAAGGCCAGCGTGTAGGTCTCGAACTTCGACAGCGAGGGCGCCGCCATCTCGACATCGCCGCGCACCATGGCGTCGAGCACGTCGTCGTCCGAGAACAGGCTCGATGACGGATGCACCTCGACGCAGTAGCGCCCCTCGAAGGCGGCGTTCACGCGGGCCGCGAACTCGGCCGCGGCCTCGCCCTTGGGGTGGCCCTTGTCGGCGACGACATGGCTGAAGCGGATCGCGCGCTCGCCGGGAGCGCAAGCGGCCGCAAGGGCGCCCGACGCCGGGATCAGGAGTGCCGCGCCGATCAGCGCCGCGTGAAGGCCTCGCATGGTGGTTTCCCCCCGCTCGGGGCGACCGACCGCGCCGTCGCCCCCACGGCCCGGCCGGCCCCGGCCGCCGAAACACCGGAACGGCTATCTGGTATACCAGCCGCGCGCGGGCGGTCAACGACCCTTTCGCGGTTGCGAGATGTTCGCCCCGTGCGGGTGCGGCACCGCGGCTTGCGCAGGACGCGCGGAAGCTGCACTGCGTGCCCCGGGGAAGGTTGCGCTCAGGCCCCGAGCGGGCGCAGCAGGTCGCGGCTGATGATGTGGCGCTGGATTTCCGAGGTGCCGTCCCAGATCCGCTCCACCCGCGCATCGCGCCAGAAGCGGGCGAGCGGCAGGTCGTCCATCAGCCCCATGCCGCCATGGATCTGGATCGCGGCGTCGGTGACGCGCGCCAGCATTTCCGAGGCGTAGAGCTTGGCCGAGGCGATCTCGCGATTCGCCGGCAAGCCCTGGTCGAGCCGCCAGGCGGATGACAGCGTGAGCCAGTCGGCGGCGTCGATCTCGGTGATCATGTCGGCCAACTGGAAGCTCACGCCCTGGAACTTGCCGATGGCTTGCCCGAACTGGCGCCGTTCGGCCGCATAGCTCAGCGCATGGTCGAACACGCGGCGCGCCCGGCCCACGCACATCGTCGCCACCGTGATGCGCGTGGCATAGAGCCACTCGTTCATCACGTCGAAGCCGCTGTCGACCTCGCCCAGAACCTGCGCGTCCGGAAGGCGGCAGTCGTCGAAGTCGAGGATCATGTTCTTGTAGCCGCGATGGCTGACCGAGGCATAGCCGGGCCGGATGGTGAAGCCGGGCGTGCCGCGGTCGACCAGGAAACAGGTGATGCGCTTCTTCGGGCCCTTTGGCGTCTGGTCCTCGCCGGTCGCGACGAACACGATCACGAAATCGGCGTGATCCGCCCCGCTGATGAAATGCTTGGTGCCGTTCACCACCCAGTCGCCGCCATCGCGCCGGGCGAAGGTCTTCATGCCGCGCACGTCGGATCCAGCGTCGGGTTCGGTCATCGCCAGCGCGTCCATCCGCTCGCCCCGCACGGTGGGCAGCAGGTAGCGTTCCCGCTGCTCGCCGCGGCAGGCCATCAGGATGTTCTGCGGCCGGCCGAAGAAGTGGGTCAGCGCCATTGCGCCCCGGCCCAGTTCGCGCTCGACGAGGGCGAATTCGAGGTGGCTCAGCCCCGCGCCGCCCACCTCCTCGGGGAAGTTGCAGGCATAGAAGCCAAGCTCGAGCGTCTTGGACTTGATCGCCTCGGCGACCGCCACCGGCACCTCGCCGGTGCGCTCGACCTCGGTCTCGTGGGGGTAGATCTGGGTCTCGACGAAACGGCGCACGGTCGAGACGATCATCTCCTGCTCGTCGGTCAGGCCGAAATGCATGGCTCTCTCCTTCCACATCCCGCCCCGGCTGTGCCGGCGGTTGGTTGTCTCATGCGGGCCCGACCGTCAGACCTTAGGGTCGGGGTTTTCGGTGTGCCCATCCACCGCGATCGCCTGGCCCGAGACCAGGCGCGTGGCGGGCGAGGCGAGGAAGACCGCCATCGCCGCGATGTCCTCGGCGGTCACCCAGGACCGCATCAAGGTGCCCGCGGCATAGTCCGCCCGCACCGCCCCGGGCGCCACGTTGCCAGGGGCGGCACGGCCGACGCGGCGCTTTGGCCGGTCACGGCCGCTGCCCCACGGCCCGGCCCGCGCCGTCGGGCAGCGGCAAGGCGGCATGCGCGCTGGCGACCTCGGCCAGCCGCGCTGCCACCTGCGGCGCGGGATCGCAGGCGGCGCGGGTCGACAGGCTCACATGGATCAGCATCTGCTCGCCGGTGGCGAGCAGGCGCCCGTCCTCGTGCCGCATCCAGTGGAACAGGCGCAGCTTCTTGCCCCTGCCCTCCAGCACCTGGGTCGTCACCGTCACCCGGTCGCCCGCCTTCGCCTCGTCGAGATAGCGGATATGGATCTCGACCGTGAAATAGCTGAGGCCCGTGCGGACATAGTCCTGATCCGCCCCGATCGCCTTCATCGCGCCATCGGCGGCGTCGGAGAAAAGCTGACCATAGCGGCTCTCGTTCATGTGGCCGTTGTAGTCGGTCCAGTCGGCGGGGATGCGGGCCTCGGCGGTCACGAAGGGCTGCGCGACGTCCTGCGCCGTGGTCCCGGCGCGGGCGAAAAGCCGCCTCTCATACTCGGCCAGCACCTTGCCCGCGCCCCAGTCGTTCGCCTTCAGCGCCTGCATGATGGCAACGAGGTTGTCATCGCGGATGCGTTCCAGCTCGCGGATCGAGTGCATCCCCGATTGCGCGTCGGATTGCGAGGCCACCATGTCGATCAGCTCGTCGGTCAGCTCTGGCACGTCCGTGAGCTTGGTCCAGGGCCACTGCAGGCACGGCCCGAACTGCGCGATGAAATGGCGCATCCCCGCCTCGCCGCCCGCGACGCGATAGGTCTCGAACAGCCCCATCTGCGCCCAGCGCAGGCCAAAGCCGAAGCGGATCGCGTCGTCGATCTCCTCGGTGGTGCCGATGCCGTCCTTGACCAGCCACAGCGCCTCGCGCCACACGGCCTCGAGGAAGCGGTCGGCGATGAAGGCGTCGATCTCCTTGCGGATGTGCAGCGGCTTCATGCCCAGCGCCGCATAGATTTCCTTGGCGCGCGCCACGGTCGCGGGGTCGGTCCGCTCGCCCGCCACGATCTCGACCAGCGGCAGCAGGTAGACCGGGTTGAAGGGGTGGGCGACGATCAGCCGCTCCGGATTCTTCAGCGGGGCCTGAAGGTCGGTGGGCCTGTAGCCCGAGGTCGAGGAGGCGATGATTCCGTCGGTATTGGTGGCCTCGATCTCGGCATAGACCCGGTGCTTGAGGTCGATCCGCTCCGGCACCGCCTCGACGATCAGCTCCGCCCCCGCCACCGCCTCGGCGACCGACCGCACGAGCCGCCACGCCCCCTTTTTCGGCCGCGGCGCCAGCGTCAGCTTGGCATAGGCGCGCTCGGCATTGGCCAGCACCTCGCCCAGCTTGCGCGCGGCCTCGGGGTCGGGGTCGTAGACCGCCACCTCGACCCCGTTCTCGATCAGGCGCGCGAGCCAGCCGCCGCCGATCACGCCGCCGCCCAGGATGGCTGCCGTTCTTATCTGAGTCATTGTGTCTCGCCTACCAAGTCATCCACCAGAGGAAGGAGAACAGAAGAACTGCCGCCGCCACGGAAACTTCCGTTAAGGGAAAGCGGGCGAATCGCCATCCATGTGGCCGCCCTGCCAGACGAACTAGGGCTCCAAGCGTGCCGAGGGCCCATCCCGCCGTCACGACTACGGCCAGCGTGCCTATTGCGATACACTCCTTGTCAAATTCAGTAATGATGAACTGGAACCATGCGAGGCCGACGAGCGAGCCCAATACTGCTGACAAAATGCCGAGCATGCGCCAACTCATTGAAAGCATCGGGATCGCTGCGCAGATTCCCATGGTGCCAATCACCAGCAGAAGCAGCAGAAAGGGGGTTAAGGTCATACGGGCGCCCGCTTCTCGAGCTTCAGCCGTTCGCGCACCTCCGCCGGCCCGATCACCCGCGCGCCCATGCGCTCGACGATGCCGACCGCCCGCTCGACCAGTTGTGCGTTGGTCGCGAGCACGCCCTTGTCGAGCCAGAGGTTGTCCTCGAGCCCGACGCGGACATTGCCACCCGCCAGCACTGCCGCCGCCGCATAGGGCATCTGGTTGCGTCCGATGGAAAAGGCCGACCAGTGCCAGTCCGCGGGCACGTTGTTGACCATCGCCATCAGCGTGTTGAGGTCATCCGGGGCCCCCCAGGGCACGCCCATGCACAGCTGCACCAGCACCGGAGCGGGGATCACGCCCTCGCGCACCAGTTCCTTCGCGAACCACAGATGCCCGGTATCGAACGCCTCGATCTCGATGCGCACGCCGGTTTCGGTCATCTTCTGCGCCATCGCGCGCAGCATGCCCGGTGTGTTGGTCATCACGTAGTCGGCCTCGGCGAAGTTCATCGTGCCGCAGTCGAGCGTGCAGATCTCGGGCCGGCAAGCCACCACATGCGCCACGCGCTCGGTGGCGCCGGCCATGTCGGTGCCGGCGTCCTTGAGCGGTAGGGGTTTCTCGACATCGCCGAACACCATGTCACCGCCCATGCCGGCGGTGAGGTTCAGCACCACGTCGACCTCGGCGTCGCGGATCCGCTCGGTCACCTCGCGGTAGAGCGCGACGTCGCGCCGGGGCCTGCCGGTCTCGGGGTCGCGGACATGGCAATGCGCCACCGCCGCGCCCGCCTTGGCGGCCTCGATGGCGCTGTCGGCGATTTCCTTCGGCGAGCGAGGCACATGCGGGCTGCGGTCCTGCGTGCCGCCCGATCCGGTCACGGCGCAGGTGATGAAGACCTCGCGATTCATGGCGAGCGGCATGGCTGTCCTCCCTGTTCTTGCGCCCCAGCTTGCACGGCGCATGCAGCGCATGCTTTACAGAAACGGCGCGATAACATGCCGAAACGGAATCCGCGATGTTCAGCCCCGACCCCGCGCCCCTCGACATCGAGCTTCTGGTACTGCCCGAGACCACGCTGATCCAGGTCGCGGCGGTGATCGAGCCGATGCGCGCCGCCAACCGGCTGCTGGGGCGCGCGCAGTTCCGCTGGACCATCACCACCCCCGACGGGACACCCGCGCCCACCCAGTCCGGCATCCCCATCCCCGCCGCGCGCGCCTTCGATCCGCTCGCATCGACCGCGCCGCTCATGGTCTTTGCCTCCTACAACATCGACCGCCACGCGACCGGCTCGCTGATCCGCCGCCTCGGCCGGGCGGGACGGGCGCGCCCGGCAATCGGCGGCATCGAGGGTGGCGCCTGGGCAGTGGCGCGGGCGGGGCTGCTGACCGGGCGGCGGGCGACCACGCATTGGGAGGATCTCGACGCCTTCGCCGCCGCCTTCCCCGACATCCGCGTGACGCCCGCCCGCTTCGTGATCGACGGCAACCGCTTCACCACCGGCGGCGCGGGGCCCGCGCTCGACCTGATGCTGACGCTGATCCGCCGGCGCCTGGGCTATCCGCTCGCGCTCGAGGTCGCGAAAGCCTTCATCTACGAGCCTTCGGGCCGCGAGGAGCAGGCGCCTGCGCTGGCGCTTGCCCGCCCGCGCGACCCCGTGCTGGCGATCGCCACCGCCGAGATGGAAGCGCGCCTCGACACGCCCGTGCCGGTCGAGCGCATCGCCCGGGCCGCGGGGGTGTCGGCGCGCCACCTCCAGACCCTGTTCCTGCGGCATCTGGGGGTCGCACCGCACGCGCATTACCTCGCGCTCAGGCTCAACCATGCCCGGCGCCTGCTGATCGAAACCGCCGCTCCGGTGGTCGAGGTGGCGGCAGCCGCGGGCTTCGCCTCGGCCCCGGCGTTCACCCGGGCCTACCGGCGGATGCATGGAGAGACGCCCTCGGCCACCCGCAACGCGGCGCGGCAGGCTTGACGCGCGCATCCCGGGCTTGGCAGGGGCGCAGGCGCGCGTATCCTTCGGCGCAGCGACAGGGGGACGACATGACCGAGGCGCACCCGGCCGGCGAGGCCGAGCTTTACGATTTCCTGCACGACAACGGCATCGGCTTTCGCCACCACACGCACCCGCCCCTCCACACCGTCGAGGAAAGCCGGGCGCTGCGCGGCGAACTTCCGGGCGCCCATGTCAAGAACATGTTCATGAAGGACAAGAAGGGCGCGATCTGGCTTGCCACCTGTCTCGAGGATCGCGAGATCCGCATCCGCGATCTCGAGCGCGAGATCGGGGCGAAGAACCTCAGCTTCGGCAGGCCCGACCTGCTGTGGGAATGCCTCGGCGTGAAGCCCGGGGCGGTAACCCCATTCGGCCTTCTGAACGACCGCGAGGCCCGGGTGAACTTCGCGATCGACGCGCAATTGCTGAATTTCGAGACAATCAACGTCCACCCGCTACACAACGAGGCAACGACCGCTATCTCACGCGATGACCTGATGCGCTTCGTCGCGCTGACGGGACACGAGGCGGTGGTGGTGGATTTCGACCGGCTCGAGGCCCTGGCGCGCGAGCGGGCCGGCGGGCCGGGCGGGAAGGTGGCGGAGTGATTGCGGCAGCGCCTGCGAGCCTTTATGTGGGGCGCAAGCCCATCGGGGGCAGATCGACCGCAATCTTCGGGGTAAGACGATGATCGAGCTTGGCAAGACCGCACCGGCACCGGCCACCGAGGGCCTGATCCGCGACGTGACCGACCAGAGCTTCATGAAGGACGTGATCGAGGCCTCGCGCGAGGTGCCGGTGATCGTCGATTTCTGGGCGCCGTGGTGCGGGCCGTGCAAGACGCTGGGGCCGGCGCTCGAACAGGCGGTCACCGCCGCGCGCGGCGCCGTGCGCATGGCCAAGGTCAACATCGACCAGAACCAGCTTGTCGCGGGCCAGTTGCGCGTGCAGTCGATCCCGACCGTCTACGCCTTCTTCCAGGGCCAGCCGGTCGACGGCTTCCAGGGCGCGGTCCCGGCCTCCGAGGTGCGGGCCTTCGTCGATCGCCTCGTGCAGATGGCGGGCGGCGGCGGCATCGACGAGGCGCTGGACGCGGCCGAGGCGATGCTGGCGGACGGCGCCGTGCAGGACGCGGCACAGACCTTTGCCGCGATCATGGCCGAGATCCCCGACAACGCCCGCGCGATCGGCGGGCTTGCGCGCGCGCTGCTGGCGTCGAGCGACATCGCCGAGGCGAAGGCCACGCTCGACCGCGCGCCGGCCTCGGTGGCCGGGGACCCCGCGATCCAGGCCGCGCGCTCGGCCATCGAGCTGGC
>JAVVFE010000072.1:0-10456 GCA_032251175.1 Thermohalobaculum sp. | reverse complement strand
GCGCCCAGCCGGCGCAGACCCAGCGCGACCCCCAGCAGGGTGGCGAAATCGTTGTCCGCCCGCCGCGACAACCGGGGCGGTGCGATCGCCCGAAGCGGCGCGAGCCGTGCGGCATAGGCCATCAACCGCTGGCGCAGCGCGGCCCAGGCCGCGCGGTCGGGCCCCTCGGCGGCACCGGCGGCGTCGAGCCGCAACGCCGGCCCGCCGGCCGCGAGCGCCACGGTCGCCAGCGGCGGGCCGAGGGTCAGGCCGTGCCGGGCAAGGTCCATCCCCGCCACCACGCGGGGGTCGAGCAGGTGGGCGAGATGGGCGAGGCCCGGGCTGCGCCAGCCCGGCGCGAACTCCCAGCCCAGCGCCCCGCCGCCACAGGCCTCGGCGGCCTCGAGCAGCGTGACCGACCGGCCCGCCTGCGCCAGCCGCGTCGCGGCGGCCAGCCCGTTGGTGCCGCCGCCCAGCACCACGATGTCAGACGAGGGCATAGGCATCGCTCATGTCCCGCACCGGATATTTCGCGTCGAGCAGGATCTCGGCGGCGGCATTGCGGCCGGGCGCCCCCATCACCCCGCCGCCCGGATGGGTCGAGGCGCCGCACAGCCACAGGTCGCGGATCGGCGTGCGGTATCGGGCATAGCCGGGGATCGGCCGGTTGAACAGCAACTGGTCGAAGGTCAGCTCGCCCTGGAAGATGTTGCCCTCGGTCAGGCCGACCTCGGCCTCCAGCTCGCGCGGGGTGCGCACCTCGACATGCAGGATCGAGTCCCGGAAGCCCGGCGCATAATCCTCGATCTGGCCGATGCAGGTGGCGGCAAAGGCATCGCGGTCGGCATCGGTCCAGTCGCGGCCATCGATCCTGGGCGGGGCATACTGCACGAAACAGGACATGAAATGCTTGCCCGGCGGCGCCATGGTCGGGTCGATCATGGTGGGGATCATGGTGTCCTGGAACGGGTCGCGGCTGAACCGGCCGGCCTTCCAGTCGTCATAGCCGCGCTCCATCCGGGCAATCGAGTCGGTGAAGTGCAGGTCGCCCTTCAGGTGGGGCGACCCCTCGGGCAGCGCGGTGAAGCGCGGCGCGCGGTCCAGCGCGATGTTGAGCTTGCCCGACGAGCCGCGGATCTTGAAGGCGCGGACGCGGCGCAGGAACGGCTCGGGCAGGTCCTTCTCCGGGACGTGCTTCAGGAAGGTGCGCTTGACGTCCATGTTCGACACCACCCGCCGGGCGCGGATCTCGTCGCCGTTGTCGAGCACGACCCCCTCGGCCCGGCCATTGCGCACCAGGATCTGCGCGACACCGCTGCCCGCCCTGATCTGGCCCCCTGCCGCCCGCAGCGACGCCGCCAGCGCCTGGGTGATCGCGCCCATTCCGCCCCGGGCAAAGCCCCAGGCGCCGATGGTGCCATCGACATCGCCCATCGCGTGATGCAGCAGCACATAGGCGGTGCCCGGGCTCATCGGCCCCAGCGCGGTGCCGATGATCGCGGCGACCGCCTGATAGGCCTTGATCACCGTCGATTCGAAATACCCGTCCAGAAAATCCGAGATCGACATGGTCCAGAAGCGGATCATGTCGCACAGCGTCTCCTCGGACAGGGCGCCCATCTGGCGCGCCAGCCAGATCAGCTCGCCGATGTCGCGCGGCCGCAGGCTGGCCGGATCGGGCGGGGTGCGCAGCAGCATGGGACGGATGAACCGGCAGAACCGCAGCACATCGCGGGAATAGCGGTCGTAGCTTTCGGCATCGCGCGGCGCGTGGCGGGCGAATTCGCGTCGGTTGGCATCGTGGTCGCGATGCATGCCCAGATAGTCGCCGTTCTGCATCAGGACCGCGCCGCCCTCGTAGGGCAGGATCTGCAGGCCGTGCCGCGGCAGGTCCAGGTCGCGCATGATCTCGGGCCGGAACAGGCTCGCGACATAGGAGCAGTTGGAATAGGTGAAGCCGGGAAACAGCTCGCGGCTGACCGCCGCGCCGCCGATCCAGTCGTTCTTCTCGACCACGCAGACCGACATGCCGGCGCGGGCAAGGTAGCTTGCTGCCACCAGCCCGTTATGGCCCGCCCCGATGACCAGCGCGTCGTGGATCATGGACCGTCCCCCTCCGGACAAGGGCCGCATCGGCCGGATGCGGGCAGCGCAGCGCGCGCGCCGGTGGCCGGCCGCGCGGGCGCCAGCGGCGGCAGCGCCGCAATGGCCCCGGCGCCGGACAGATCGCGCCTAGGAAACCGCATTCGCGCTCCGGACCCTGTTGCGATGGCCGACTGTCTCAGGATTCTGATTGAACTGTCAATCAGAATGCGAGAGGCTGCACCCCATCGCTTCCCGCGCCGCCCGGCGCGCGCCCCGGGAAGCCGGGAGGGCCGATGGAACAGTCCGACAGCGCACCCGCCGGGCCGCGCCGCAAGCTGAGCCGCGAGCACCGCCGCGTCCAACTGATCGAGGCGACGATCGCAACGCTGGCCGCGCGCGGCTATGCCGGCACCACCCTCGGCGAGGTGGCGCGCACCGCGGGCGTGTCGCACGGGCTCGCCAATTTCCACTTCGAGACCAAGGACCGGCTGCTGGCCGCCACGCTTGACCACCTGTCCGACGAGTATCGGGAGAACTGGCAGCGCAGCCTTGCGGCCTGCGGTGCTTCGGCGCCCGAGCGGATCGCGGCCCTGCTGCGCGCCGATTTCGACCCGGCGATCTGCACGCCCGCGCGGCTTTCGGCCTGGTGCGCGTTCTGGGGCGAAAGCCAGAGCCGGCCGCTGTATCTGGCCCGCTGCAGCGCGAACGACGCGGAACACGCCGCAACCCTCGCGGCGCTGTGCGCGCGGATGAACGCGGAGCACGGCTATGCGGGCGATCCGGTGCGCACGGCGCGGGTGCTGCGCGTCACCGTGGAAGGCATCTGGCTCGACCTGATGACGATGGCCGAGCCCTATCCGGTGAGCGAGGCGCTGACCACCGTCTGGACCTGCGCCGCCGCCTTCTATCCACGCGACTTCGGGCCGCACGGCCCCCTGGCCTCGGCCGGCCCCCAGGAACTGGCGAGCCATCGCGCCCGAGGTTGACGAAACCGGCCCTCGACAAACACTTCGGGACCAGCGGCGGGGGCGTGCATCTCCGACCAATCTGACGCTGCACAGCGCGCCGTCAGCCGCGGGGGTGCTGGAAGACCGCCACACTGGTCGCGTGCCTGCGCCTCGACGCCATCTCGCCACGACAATGCGCAAACGACTTCACCAACTCCGGCTATCAGCCAGATTGATCCGAACGTCCTCAGGAGCGGATCGTCCGGAACAGTCTCCTCCTCCGCCCGTCCGCCAGAAGATCTCCAACCCTTTGTTCTCGCGCGCTTTCAGCCCGAAACCCTGGGCGGATCCTGCCGCCGGCGCACCCCGCCGTGCGCATGGCTCATGCTGCCCGCTCGTCCTTGCCCCCGCCCAGCGCCACCCGCCCGGATCGGCCAAGCAGCGACAGACGCTGGCGCATGGTGTCCGCGACCAGGAACTTCAGCGCCACGCGGCGGATGGCGGCCGATCGGCCGGTGCCGGCGAAATCGTCGCTGGCGATGGCGTCGAGAATCAACCGTGCCGCCAGACGCTCGCCGCGCGACGGCAGCGCCCAACCCTGCGGCCAGCGGCTGCCGAACACCCGTGCGGCCAGCAATCCGGCAATCCGCACGAAACGCGCCGCCGCGATCCGATTGGCGGCTTCCAGGTCGCAGACCAGTTCCGCATCCGCGCGCGCCTCGATCAGGACCGCGATATCGTGCAGCCAGCGCAGCCGGCTGAACACATGTTGCAACCCGTGCACCGCAAGGAACACCAGATCCCCGCGCGCGCTGGGCACGCCGATCTGCCGGCCGGTCTGCCCGATCAGCTGGGTGCCAACCCCACCCTCGAGCCCCGCAAGCGCCGGCCAGCCGCGATAGGCGATCGAGCGCGCGTGCAGCTCGAGCGTGAACGATTCTCCCGGAAGCGCGAACTCGATATCCTTGAGGGCGCGCGCGCTCGGCGGCTGCGGGCCCTCGGCCGCGGGTTCGCCCGCCAGGGCCACATAGCCCAGATCGCGCAGGATGTGCGCCGCCGTGGCGAAATCGGCGTCCCTGACCAGAAGATCGATGTCCCGCGTCTGGCGCAGCGCCGCCGAGCCGTAGAGCCGCTCGGCCAGCGGCCATCCCTTCAGCACCATCGGCGCAATCCCGGCCGCGCCCACGGCATCGACGATGCGCAGCGTCTCGGCCTTCTGCCGCAGCGCCGCGATCGCTGCCTGCTCTGCCGCCGCCCGGACCTGCGCGAGCGCGCCGGCAGGGCTGCCGATTTCGGTCATGGTCCGCAAAACGATCGGAGCCACGCGATGACGCTCGACGGCAAGATCGGCAAAGGCGCGCCATGCCGCCGCATCCATCGCCCTGGCCAGCCTCCGCGCCTCAGCCCGCGCAGCCTGCGCCCCCGCGCCGACCGCCAGCAGCCGCGCCAGAAGCCGCAATTCCGGCGCCCAGCGACGCGGCAGGGCGGCCGGGCGATGCCCGTCGCACCCCGCGTTCATGGCGCCGCCCGCAACCTTCACCCGCTGTCTCCGACCACTTGGCCCCGCCGCCCACGAAGCGCGGCCGCGCACCGCCTCTGCGCTGTCTAAGCGAGACGGGCGCGAAGGGCAAAGGCCCCGGCATGCCCCCGGGCAAGTGGCGTCCCGGGTGGTGCACGAGGAGGCCGCGCGCCGAGCCATTGGCATCGCGTGCGCCACGCGGGGCCGGGGTGCCGCCGGGTGGCCATCAGACCCTGAACCGGGTGAACACCCGGGTGAGCGCTCACAGCGAGCGCCCGGCAAAGCAGCGGTCGTCGCCACGGGCGGCGATGGTCTCGGCACCGCCGGCGATCTGGGCAGCGCGCCGGCGCAGGTTTGGCCCCAGCCGCAGCGGGTTGCGCGCCTTGGGATTGGGCAGGATCGCGGCCAGCGCCGCCGCCTGCCCGAGGCTGAGCTGCGAGGCGGCAACGCCGTAGTAATGCCGCGCCGCGGCCTCGGCGCCGAAGACCCCTTCGCCGAACTCGGCGACGTTGAGATAGACCTCGAGGATGCGCCGCTTGCCCCAGACGATCTCGATCAGGAGCGCGAAGCCAGCCTCGAGCCCCTTCCGCGTCCAGCTTGGGCCGTGCCACAGGAACACGTTCTTTGCGGTCTGCTGGGTGATGGTCGAGGCGCCGCGCACCCGGCCGCGCTCGCGTTCGGCCAGCGCCTTGTCGATGGCCTGAAGGTCGAGGCCCCAATGCGCGCAGAAGCGCGCATCCTCGGCCGCAACCACGGCGCGGGCAAGGTTGGGTGAGATGCGGTCGAGCCCGCGCCAGTCGCGCTCGATGCCGCCCAACCGCCACGCCTCGGCCGCCATGTAGAACCCGCCGGGCAGGGGAGCGACGCGCCAGAGCACGGCCCAGAGGAAGACGACGAGGAGGACGCGGCCGGCGAGGCGGGCGGCCGCCCGCAGCACCCGGCGCCTGCGTCCGCCGCGCGGCGCGGCCACCCTTGCGCCCCCGGCGCCGTTGGTGCGGGCAGGCTTGCGTGCCATGCGTGCGGCCTTTCCTGCTTCGGCCCTGTCACAAGACCGCCCCCGCCGCCGGAAGGCAACAGCAGGCGGCGGCGGCGGCGCGGTGCCTTGGGGGGTTTTGCTGGACTCGGTCGCGAATTGCGCGTGTTCTGGACGGATGCGCAACTTGACGGAGAGTCTCCCTCATGACGATCACCGATACCGCCAGCAAATTCTTCGACGCCTGCGAGACCGGCAAGGGCTGGAGCGGCTGCAAGGCGTGGTGCCACGCGGACGCGACCTTTGCCTGCCAATCCGATGCGCTGGCCGGCGTGGCCACGCTGGAGGGATATACCGAGTGGATGAAGGGCCTGCTGACGCCGCTGCCCGATGGCCGCTACACGCTGAAGGCCTTCGCGACGGATGCGGAGCGCGGCGCGGTCATGGCCTTCGCGGTGTTCGAGGGAACCCACACGGGCGCGGGCGGCCCGGTCGCGCCCACCGGCAGGTCGGTCGCGGCGGATTACGTCTATGTCATGCGCTTCGACGGCGACCGCATCCGGCACATGACCAAGATCTGGAACGACGCGCAGTCGCTCCGCGCGCTCGGCTGGGCCTGAGCCGCCGGCGGGCAGGCGGCCCCGGCGCGGTGGCCGGGGCCCGTGGCGGGCGGTGCGCGCTGGACCCCTGCCGCGGATCGCGGCATTCCTGACGGGCCTGATCATGGTGAGAGGACGGCATGACCGCGACGATGGCGCCGAATGGGTGGTGAGCTGGACTTCTTCCTAGAACTCGAGACCGGCGTCTGGGAGGCGCTGGCGGCAGGCGATGGCGCGCGCGACGGCGCGGCGCTCGCTCCGGATTTTCTTGGCGTCTATCCTGACGGCTTCGCCACCCGCGACGAGCATGTTGCGCAACTGGACGGCGGGCCGACGGTCGCGAGCTTTGCCCTGTCGGCGGCGCGGCTGATCGCGCTGGGCGCCGATCACGCCCTGCTTTGCTATTGCGCGACGTTCACGCGGGCCGGCGGCGCGGCATCCGAGAGGATGCTGGTGAGTTCGGTCTGGCGCAGGACGACCGAAGGATGGCGCAATGTGTTCAGCCAGGATACGCCCGTGGCCGAGGCAACGCCGCCGCGCCCGTAAAGAGCAGGTGGCCCCGGCGCGGTGGCCGGGGCCCGTGGCGGGCGGTGCGCGTCAGGCGGTTTCGACCGCCGCCGCGTCGGTCAGCGGCTGGTCGAGGCGGCCGAGCATTTCCTTCGGGCAGATCTGCCAGAAACAGCCGACATGGTCCGCCCAGTCGCGGATGATGCCCGCGGCAAGCGCCGAGCCGGTCTGGCGGGCATGTTCGGCCACCAGATCGCGCAGCACCTCCTCCCAGTAGCGCGCGGCGATGCGCTGGATCACGACGCTCTCGGGGTTCACCCGGCGCTGGAAGGCGCCGTCGGCATCGAGCACGAAGGCCATGCCGCCGGTCATGCCGGCCCCGAAGTTGTCGCCCACCGGGCCGAGGATCACGGCGCGGCCCCCGGTCATGTATTCGCAGCCGTTCGAGCCACAGCCCTCGACCACCACCTCGGCGCCCGAGTTGCGCACGCAGAACCGCTCGCCCGCGCGGCCGGCGGCGAACAGTTTTCCGGCGGTGGCGCCATAGAGCACCGTGTTGCCGATGATCGTGTTCTGGTGCGCGACCAGCGGCGAGTTCAAGGGCGGGCGCACAGTGATGACGCCGCCCGACAGGCCCTTGCCGACATAGTCGTTCGAATCGCCCACTACCTCGAGCTTGAGGCCGGGCGCGGCAAACGCCCCGAGCGACTGGCCGCAGGAGCCTTCCAGCCGCACCGTCAGGTGCCCTTCCTGCAACTGGTTGCGCATGCCGAAGCGGCGGACGATGTGGCTCGAGACCCGGGTGCCGATGGTGCGCAGCGTGTTCTGCACCGAGTAGTTGAGCTGCATCTTCTCGCCGTCCTTGAAGAACGGCCCCGCGTCCTTGACGATCTGGGCGTCCAACGTGTCGGGCACCTCGGTCCGGCCGCGGCCACGGTCGAGCTTGACCGCCTCGCCCTCGTCGACCCGCACCAGCATCGGGTTGAGGTCGAGGTCGTCGAGATGGGCCGCACCCCGGCTGACCTGCGTGAGCATGTCCGACCGCCCGATGATCTCGTCGAAGCTGCGCACGCCCAAGGCAGCCATGATCTCGCGCACCTCCTCGGCCATCAGCGTGAACAGGTTGACGACCTTCTCGGCCGAGCCGGTGAACCTCTCGCGCAGGCTTGGGTCCTGCGTGCAGACGCCCACCGGGCAGGTGTTCGACTGGCACTGGCGCACCATGATGCAGCCCATGGCGATCAGCGCCGCGGTGCCGATGCCGAATTCCTCGGCCCCCATCATCGCAGCGATGACGATGTCGCGCCCGGTGCGCAGCCCGCCATCGGTGCGCAGCGTGACGCGGCCGCGCAGGTCGTTCAGCGCCAGCACCTGATGCGCCTCGGTCAGCCCCATCTCCCAGGGCAGCCCCGCATACTTGATCGAGGTCTGGGGCGAGGCGCCGGTGCCGCCGTTGTGGCCCGAGATCAGGATCACGTCGGCCTTGGCCTTGGCGACGCCGGCGGCGATGGTGCCCACGCCCGTGGCCGAGACCAGCTTCACGCAGACCTTGGCCTCGGGGTTGATCTGCTTGAGGTCGTAGATGAGTTGGGCGAGGTCCTCGATCGAGTAGATGTCGTGGTGCGGCGGCGGCGAGATCAGGGTCACGCCGGGGGTGGCGTGGCGCAGCTTGGCGATCATCTCGGTGACCTTGAAGCCGGGCAACTGTCCGCCCTCGCCGGGCTTGGCGCCTTGGGCGATCTTGATCTCGAGTTCGGCGCAATGGTTGAGGTAGTCGGCGGTGACGCCGAAGCGGCCGGATGCCACCTGCTTGATCTTGGCGGACGGATTGTCGCCGTTCGGCTCGGGGTGGAAGTGCTTGGGATCCTCGCCGCCCTCGCCCGAATCCGACTTGGCGCCGATCCGGTTCATCGCGACGTTGAGCGCCTTGTGCGCCTCGGGGCTGAGGGCGCCGAGCGACATGCCCGGCGTCACGAACCGCTTGCGGATCGAGGTGATCGACTCGACCTCCTCGAGCGGCACGGCCCGGCCGACCGGCTTGAAGTCCAGAAGGTCGCGCAGGTGGATGGGGGGCTGCGCCTTCATGGCGTCGGAATACCGCTTCCACGCGCCGTAGGAATTGGCCGCGACCGCGTTCTGCAACGCGTGGATGACCTGCGCGCCCCAGGCATGGGCCTCGCCCTTGCGGCGTGCCTTGTAGATGCCGCCGATCGGCAGCATCTCGGTGCGTTCGTCCCAGGCGCGGGCGTGGAGCGCGCGCAGCTTGGTCTCGATGCCGGCGATGCCGATGCCCGAGATGCGCGACGGCATGCCGGGGAAGAATTCGGCGACCACGGCGCGGGAGAGACCCACCGCCTCGAAATTGCAGCCGCCGCGGTAGGACGAGATCACCGAGATGCCCATCTTCGACATGATCTTGAGCAGGCCCTGGTCGATCGCGGTGCGGAAGTTCGCCACCGCCTGCTCGACCGTCACCTCGCCCAGCAGCCCGCGCCGCACCCGGTCGGCGATCGAGTCCTGCGCCAGCCACGCGTTCACCGTGGTGGCGCCGACGCCGATCAGCACGGCGTAGTAATGCGGGTCGATGCACTCGGCGGCGCGCACGTTGAGCGAGCAGAAGGTGCGCAGACCGTGGCGGGTGAGCCAGGCATGGGCGGCGGAGGTCGCGAGGATCATCGGCATCGCGATGCGGTCGGCCGAGGCCGCCTCGTCGGTCAGCACGATGTGGCCGCAGCCGGTGCGCACGGCCTGTTCGGCCTCGGCGCGCACCCGGTTGAGGTGGGCGCGGAGCGCGCGCGGGCCGTCGGCGGCCGGGAAGGTGCAGTCGATCACCCGGTAGCCGTCGCCGAAGGCCGCGATCATCTTGGCATACTGGCCGTTCGAGACCACCGGGCTTTCCAGGGTGATGATCTCGGTCTGGCTCGAGTCCTCGTCGAGCACGTTCTTGAGGTTGCCGAACCGGGTCTTGAGGCTCATCACCCGGTGTTCGCGCAAGCTGTCGATCGGCGGGTTGGTCACCTGGCTGAAGTTCTGCCGGAAGAAATGGCTGAGCGGGCGGTAGTGGTCCGACAGCACGGCGGCCGGCGTGTCGTCGCCCATCGAGCCGATCGCCTCCTTGGCGTCCTCGGCCATCGGGTGGAGGATGGCTTCCAGCTCCTCGACGGTGTAGCCGGCCGCGATCTGGCGCCGCCGCAGGGCCTCGGCCTCGAGCCCGCGGGGCTCGCGCAGGGTCTCGATGTCGGCCGAGAGGTCGGTGATCTTCTCGATCCACTCGGCATAGGGGCGCTCGGCGGCCAGCTCGTCCTTGAGCTCGGCGTCGTGCAGCACGCGGCCGCGGCCCATGTCGATGGCGAGCATCTGGCCGGGGCCGAGTGCGCCCTTCTCGCGCACCGTGGCCTCGTCGGTGGGCACCATGCCAACCTCGGAGCCGGCGATCACGAGGCCATCGCCGGTGAGGACGTAGCGCATCGGCCGCAAGCCGTTGCGGTCGAGGCCGGCGACCACCCAGCGGCCATCGGTCATCGCCAGCGCCGCGGGGCCGTCCCACGGCTCCATCACGGCGTTGGAATAGGCATACATCGCCTTCCACGGCTCGGGCATCGCCTGGTCGTTCGACCAGGCCTCGGGCACCAGCATGGTCTTGGCCATCGGCGCGGTGCGGCCGGCGCGCACCATCACCTCGAACACCGCATCGAGCGCGGCAGAATCGGACGAGCCGCTGGGCACGATCGGCTTGATGTCCTCGGCCAGCTCGCCGAAGGCGCCCGAGGCCATGCGGATCTCGTGGCTTTTCATCCAGTTGAGGTTGCCCTTGAGCGTGTTGATCTCGCCGTTGTGGGCGAGCATG
>JAVVFE010000071.1:9107-10487 GCA_032251175.1 Thermohalobaculum sp. | reverse complement strand
CAGACGGTCTCGATGTAGTTGTCGCCGTCGGTGGCCGATGCCAGCTTCTTGCGCAGCTTGCAGATGAAGACGTCGATGATCTTCACCTCCGGCTCGTCCATGCCGCCGTAGAGGTGGTTCAGGAACATTTCCTTGGTCAGCGTCGAGCCCTTGCGCAGCGAGAGCAGCTCGAGCATCTGGTATTCCTTGCCGGTCAGATGCACCGGCCGCCCGTTCGCTTCGACCGTCTTGGCGTCGAGGTTGACCGCGATCTTGCCGGTGTGGATGACCGACTGCGCATGCCCTTTCGAGCGGCGCACGATGGCATGGATCCGGGCCACCAGCTCGTCGGCGTTGAACGGCTTGGTCAGGTAGTCGTCGGCGCCGGCGCCGAATCCCTTCACCTTGTTCTCGGCCCCGTGCAGGCCGGTCAGGATCAGGATCGGCGTCTCGATCCGCGCGAGGCGCACCTTGCGCAGCACCTCATAGCCGTTCATGTCGGGGAGCGAGATGTCGAGGATGACGAGATCGTAATCGTAGAGCTTCGCAAGCTCGATCCCCTCCTCGCCGGAGTCCGTGACATAGGTGTTCAAATCGGCCTTGCGCAGCATCAGTTCGATGCTGCGCGCCGTCGATGGATCGTCTTCAATCAACAGAATGCGCATGCCGTACCACTCCGTCCCGCAAGCTCACCATACCTGGAGACTCAGTTAACGGACATTGGGTAAACGCTTGGTTACCGATCTTAACGCGAAAATGACCGGAACGACCGCCGAGGCGGCTTCATTCTGAAGCCTGCCTGGTCTGACGCAGCCGCGTGACGCACAGACCCTTCAGGCCCAGCCGTCCGAATGCACGCTGCCATGAGGAGAATTCTTCTTCCGAGATGTCGTAGAGGCGGAAGGCTTCGTCCTGCGAGATCAGGCCGCCTTCGACTGCCGCCACGACCCGGGCCTTCCGCCGCGGAACCCAGCGTCCGTTGTCGGGCGCGGGTAAATCGTTTCGGGTCATCCGCTCCCCATCGGGGCCGATGACATGGGTCACTCGAACCGTGTTGGTCATTGTCCTCCGTCTTGCATCCGCCTATGTAGCGCCAAGGCTAGGACGCAGCGCTTAAGGAGCGGTGAAGCCCCCGGGCGCGCGAAAAAAATCTCGACAGGACAAGGATGCCCGACCTCAATACCCTCGGCTTCGACCGTCCCGCCCGCGACACGCGGGTGGTCGTGGCCATGTCCGGCGGGGTCGACAGCTCGGTCGTCGCGGCCGAGCTTGCGGCACAGGGCTTCGATGTGGTCGGCATCACGCTCCAGCTCTACGACCACGGCGCCGCGGTGGGGCGCGCCAAGACCTGCTGCGCCGGGCGCGACATCCACGACGCGCGCCGGGTGGCCGAGACGATGG
>JAVVFE010000071.1:0-9007 GCA_032251175.1 Thermohalobaculum sp. | reverse complement strand
ACCTGCTGCGCCGGGCGCGACATCCACGACGCGCGCCGGGTGGCCGAGACGATGGGCTTCCCGCATTATGTGCTCGACTACGAATCGCGCTTCCGCGAGACGGTGATCGACGACTTCGCCGACTCCTATCTCGCCGGCGCCACCCCCATCCCCTGCGTGCGCTGCAACGAGCGGGTGAAGTTCCGCGACCTGGTGGCCACGGCGCGCGAGCTTGGCGCCGATTGCCTTGCAACCGGCCATTACGTCCGGCGCGCAGACGGCAGCGCCGGCCCGGAGCTGCACCGCGCCGCCGATGCGCGGCGCGACCAGTCGTATTTCCTGTTCGCCACCACCCGCGACCAGCTCGGCTTCCTGCGCTTTCCGCTGGGCGGCCTCGGCTCGAAGGACGAGACCCGGGCACTGGCGGCGCGCCATGGCCTCGCCGTCGCGGACAAGCCCGACAGCCAGGATATCTGCTTCGTGCCCAACGGAAATTACGCCGCCCTGATCGAGAAGCTGCGCCCCGGCGCGGCCGAGCCGGGCGAGGTCGTCGATCTTGACGGCACCGTCGTGGGGCAGCACGAGGGCATCATCCACTACACCGTCGGCCAGCGCCGCGGGCTTGGCATCGGCGGCGGCGCGCCGCTCTACGTCGTGCGCCTCGACCCTGCCGCGCGGCGGGTGATCGTGGGGCCGCGGTCGGCGCTGGCAACCCGCCGGGTGCGGCTCGCGGACGTGAACTGGCTGGGCGACCGCCCGCTGGCCGAGGCGCCCGCCGAGGGGCACGATATCCTCGCCCGCGTGCGCTCGACCCAGCCGCCGGTCCCGGCCCGCCTGCACCCCGCGGCCGAGGGCGCCGAGGTCGAACTGCTGACGCCCGAGGAAGGCGTCGCCCCCGGCCAGGCCTGCGTGTTCTACGCCGCCGAAGGCAGCCGGGTGCTGGGCGGCGGCTGGATTCAGCGGCAGTGAGGCGACGCGCACGCGCCGGCGCATGACACCCGGCGCGGCGCTTGCTAGGTTGGGCGCCTCGCAGCCGGGAGCCCGAAAATGCCTGACCTTTCCGCCGTCCTCGCCCACCTCGACACCGACAAGGAGGCCGCGCTCGACCGGCTGGTCGCGCTGTTGCGCATCCCCTCGATCTCGACCGACCCGGCCTATGCCGCCGATTGCCGGCGCGCCGCCGACTGGCTGGCCGCGGACCTGGGCCGCATGGGATTTGCCGCAAGCATCGAGCCGACCGAGGGGCACCCCGTGGTGCTGGCCGAGGATCACGACTCGGACGGGCCGCATGTGCTGTTCTACGGCCATTACGACGTGCAGCCGGTCGACCCGCTCGCGCTGTGGGAGCATGACCCGTTTGATCCGCAAATCCTGACACGCGCCGACGGCACGAAGGAAATCCGCGCCCGCGGCTCGTCCGACGACAAGGGGCAGGTGATGACCTTCATCGAGGCCTGCCGGGCATGGAAGACCGTCGCCGGCCGCCTGCCCTGCAAGGTCACCGTGCTGATCGAGGGCGAGGAAGAATCGGGCGGCGAACATCTTCCGGGGTTCCTCGAACGCCACCGCGCCCGCCTCGGCGCCGCCTCCATCGCGCTGGTCTGCGACACCAGCATGTGGAATGCCGCGACGCCCGCGATCACCACCAGCCTGCGCGGCCTGCTGGGCGAAGAGGTGATCGTCCGCGCGGCCAGCCGCGACCTGCATTCGGGGCATTACGGCGGCGCCGCCGCGAACCCGATCACGATCCTCACCCGCGCGCTGGGCGACCTGCACGACCCCATCGGGCGGGTGACGCTCGACCGCTTCTACGACGGCGTGCCCGAAACCCCGGACGAGCTGAAAAAACAATGGGAGTCGCTTGATTTCAGGATCGAAACCTTCCTCGGCGACATCGGCCTTGGGGTGCCCGCGGGCGAGACCGGGCGCACCTGCCTCGAACAGGTCTGGGCGCGCCCGACGGCCGAGATCAACGGCATCGTCGGCGGTTACACCGGCGCCGGGTTCAAGACCGTGATCCCGGCCGAGGCGCGGGCCAAGGTCTCGTTCCGACTGGTCGGCGAGCAGGACCCGCTGGCGATCCGCAAGACCTTCCGCGCCTTCATCCGCGACCGGATCCGGCCGGATTGCGAGGTCGAGTTCCTCGAGCACGGCGCCTCGCGCGGCATCACCATGCCGGTCGATGCCCCCGCCTTCGCCCGCGCCCGGCAGGCGCTGAGCGACGAATGGCAGACCGATGCGGCCTTCATCGGCGCGGGCGGCACGATCCCGGTGGTGGGCGAGTTCAAGCGCCGGCTGGGGCTCGACACCCTGCTGATCGGCTTCGCGCTCGACGACGACCGCATCCATTCGCCGAACGAGAAATACGATCTGCGCAGCTTCGACAAGGGTCGGCGAAGCTGGGCGCGCGTGCTCGCGGCGCTGGCCAGTGCCTGAGCGGCCGGCCGGCATGCGCGTGGCCCTTGCCTATACCGGCGGCACGATCGGGTCGATCGGCCAGCCGCTCGACCCGATGCCGGCACCCCGGTTCCGCGACTGGTGGGCGCGCGCCGTGGCGCCCGGCCTGCCCGGGATCGACTGCGTCTGGGCCGAGTTCGAGCCGCCGCTCGATTCGAGCCAGGCGGAGCCGGCCGACTGGGTCCGGCTGGCCCGCACCGTGCTGCACGCGGCCGCGGCCGGCGCCCGGGCGGTGGTGGTGCTGCACGGCACCGACACGATGGCCTCAAGCGCCGCGGCGCTGGGCTACCTGACCACCCTGATCGACGACACCGGCGCCCCGGTCGGCCGGCTTGACGTGCCGGTGATCCTGACCGGCGCGCAGCGCCCGCTGTTCGGCGACGATGGCGCGATCCGGCCGGGGTCGGATGCTCCGGCCAATGTCCGCGACGCGCTGGCCGCAGCGGCCACGGCCGGGCCTGGGGTTCACCTGGTCTTTGCCGGGCGGCGCCTGCCGGGGCCGCGGGCGCTCAAGGTCTCGGTGCTCGACGACCGCGCCTTCGACTGCCCGAACGGGCTTGGGGCGCAACCTGCCCTGCCACCCGCGAGGCCCGCGGCGCTCATCGCGCAACTCGAGGCGCTGGCTCCCGCGCTCGGGCGCCGCGCGGTGCTGGCGCTGGGGCCCGCGCCGAACCCGGCCGCTTCCTTCGCAGCGATGCTCGCCGGGGCGCTGACGGCGCTGGGCGACGATCTCGCGGGGCTGCTGCTGCTGGGCTACGGCACCGGCAACCTGCCCGCGACGCGGCAGATCGCCCCCTTGCTGCGCGCCGCGCACGACCGCGGGGTGCTGCTGGCCATCGGCACGCAGGTGCCCGCGGGCGCGGTGGCGCCGGGCATCTATGGCGCCGGGGCGTGGCTGGACGCGGCCGGGGTGCTCGCCACCGGCGACATGACCATGCCCGCGGCCCAGGCCAAGCTGCACCTCGCCGCCGCGCTGGCGGCCACCCGTGGCTGGCCGCCAGCGCAGGCTGGCGCGTTCTTCCTGCGCCCGATCGCGGGCGAGCGGAGCGGCTGAGGCACCCGGCCCGGCGCGGCCGGTGCGCGCCGCGCTGGGCCCGCCCTACCCCCGATCGCGCGCGATGCGCCCGGCCCGCCCGCCGGACCGCACCGCCCGCGCCGCGCCGCGACGCGCGGCCTCGCGCAGCAGCGCGGTCATCGGATGGCCCTCGGGGGCCGCGTGATACGCGATCAGCGCCTCGGCCGCGCGCGCAGGATCCTCGCCCGGCGCCAGTCCCAGCACCCAGTCGAGGAAGATCGCCCGCGCCTCCTCGATCACGATGCCCTCGATCCGGAAGGCTTCGAGGATCAGACCGCGGGGGTCCAGCGCATGTGCGCCTGTCTTTGCCATGTGCCGTCGCTCCCGGCTGCGGGTTTGCGCAAGATCAAGGCGCCCTGCCCCGGCACTTCGCACTGTCGGTCTGCGTGCCAGGGAGAACAGCCATGCTCACCATACCGATTTCCACCGTCGCCTGGATCATCGTCAAGGCGCGCGAGTTCGACGCCAAGGATCTGGGCAGTGATGCCGGTGACGACGACAACCCCTTGGGCGTTCTGGCCGATCGCGACGACGACCCCACGGTCGACGAGCTGACGAGCTGGATCAGCGACCTCACCGACACCGAAAAAGCCGAGCTGGTCGCGCTGTTCTGGCTGGGGCGCGATTCGGGCGATGCCGCCGACCTGCCCGACCTGATCGCCGAGGCGCGGCGCAACCAGAACAAGAGCACCTCGAAATACCTGCTCGGCTCGCCGATGCTGGGCGACTATCTGGAAGAAGGGCTCGAGATCCTCGGCTACGACACGTCCGAGATCGAAAGCTCGATCGCCTGAACCGCGGCGCGCAGACCGGCCGCCAGCGTCACGACATCCGACGCCACGGTGATCAGATCTGCCCCGGCTGCGGCCAGCCCGGCCGGGGTCACGCCGGGCCAGGGGAACACCCCCACGGTCTTGCCCGCCGCGCGCGCCGCCGCCACGATCTGGCCGAACACCTCGGCCAGCACCGCGCCATCGGTGGCGGGGTCGAGCCCGGCATCCTGCGCGTAGTCGTAGGGGCCGAAGAACAGCATGTCGACGCCCTCGACCGCGGCGATCTCGGCGGCGTGGCGCAGGCCCTTGTGGCTCTCGATCTGCACCGCGACGATCGCGCGCGCGTTCCAGCCCGCGACATAGCCGGCATCGCGCCCGAAGCCGGTCGCCCGCACCACTGCCGCCGCCTGCCCGCGCGCGCCCTGCGGCGCATAGAGCGCGGCGCGCACCGCCCGTTCGGCCTCGGCCACGCTCTCGACATAGGGGACCAGGATGCCGCCCGCGCCGGCATCCAGCGCGTGCTTGATCCGGCCTTCCGACAGTTCGGCCACCCGCACCAGCGTGCCGGTCCCCGACGGCGCCAGCGCGCGCAGCATCTCGGCCATGCAGGCGGTGTCGATGGTGCCGTGCTCGGTGTCGATCACGGCGATCTCGGCTCCGGCCGTGCCGGCGATCTCGGCCGTCGTGCCCGAGGGCAGACCGACCCACAGGCAGCGCGCCGGCAGGCGCCCGGCAAGGGCCGCAAGCTTCTCGGTGGGCGTCATCGCGGAACCTCCCTGGGGCCGGGCTCAGCTTGCAAGCTTCGCCATCACTTCGTCCGACATGTCGAAATTCGTGGTGACCGACTGCACGTCGTCGTCGTCCTCGAGCGCATTGATCAGCTTCATCAGCGTCGCGCCCGCATGTTCGTCGACCGGCGTCAGGGTCTGCGGCCGCCAGACCAGCTTGGTCGACAGGGCCTCGCCCAACGCGGCCTCCAGCGCGGTCGACACCTCGGACAGGTCGCCCACGTCGCACCAGACCACATGGCCGTCCTCGGACGATTCGACGTCCTCGGCGCCCGCCTCGATCGCAGCTTCCAGCACCGTGTCGGGCGTGCCCGCCTTGGCGGCGAAGACGATCTGCCCCTTGCGGTCGAACATGAAGCTCACGGCGCCGGTCTCGGCCATGTTGCCGCCGTTCTTGCCGAAGGTGGCGCGCAGGTTCGAGGCGGTGCGGTTGCGGTTGTCGGTCATCGCCTCGACGATCACGGCGACGCCGCCGGGGCCATAGCCCTCGTAGCGGATTTCCTCGTAGGTGTCGGCATCCCCGCCCAGCGACTTCTTGATCGCGCGCTCGATCACCTCCTTGGGGCAGGAATTGGCCTTCGCCTCCTTCACCGCCAGGCGCAGGCGCGGGTTCTTGTCCGGGTCGGGGTCGCCCATCTTCGCCGCGACGGTGATTTCCTTCGCGAATTTCGAGAACAGCTTCGAGCGCGCGGCATCCTGCCGGCCCTTGCGATGCTGGATGTTCGCCCATTTCGAATGGCCGGCCATCGTCAACCTCCCTGCCTGTCGGGCGATCTTTTAGGCGCCGCCCGGCGCCGCGGCAAGCCCCCCCTCAGAAGCCGAAAAACATCGGGATGGTGAAGGCTGCGATGACGCTGACCATCAGGTTCAGCGGAATCCCCAGCCGCATGTAATCGGTAAAGCGGTAGCCGCCCGGACCGTAGACCAGCGTGTTGGTCTGATAGCCGATCGGCGTGGCGAAGCTGGCCGAGGCCGCGATCATCACCGCCACCACGAAGGGCCGCGGATCGACGCCCAGCGAGCCTGCCAGCGCGATCACCACCGGCGTCACCACCACCGCGACCGCGTTGTTCGACACCACCTCGGTCAGCATCGAGGCAAGCATGAACACCAGCCACAGCATCAGCGGCATCGGCAGGCCCTGCATCAGCGGCGCGATCCGGTCGACCAGCAGGCTGACCGCCCCGGTCGATTCCATCGCCCGGCCGACCGCCAGCATCGAGAAGATCAGGGCCAGCAGCCGCACGTCGATCATCTGGAACGCCTCGTCGGCATCGATGCAGCGCGTCGCCAGCACCAGCGCCACGCCGATCACCGCAAGCCCCGCGATCGGCAACACCCCCAGCGCCGCGCCCACCACCACCAGTGCCACGATCCCCAGCACCACCGGCGCCTTCTCGCGCCGATAGGGCCGGTCCGAAGGGCGCGTGAGGTCAGCCAGGTTCTGGTCGGCCGCCAGGCGCCGGATGTCCTCGGGGTCGCCCTCCAGCAGCAGCGTGTCGCCGACCCGGATGCGCACCTCGTCCAGCACCGGCCCCAGCCGCTCGGTGCGGCGGTGCAGCGCCAGCGGATAGACGCCATAGCGCCGGCGCAGGCGCAGCTCGCCGATCACGCGACCCACCAGCTTGCAGTCCGGCGTGATCAGCGCCTCGACCGTGACGGTCGATTTCTGCCCGATCGGGTCGAGCTGCCCCAGCAGCGACAGCGAGCGGTTGTCTTTCAGGCTCAGCAACTCGTTCACCCCGGTGCGGATCACCACCCGGTCGCCCGCCGCCAGCTCGACCGCCTGCATCGCGCGCCTCAGCGACAGGTCGCCCCGGATCACGTCGATCACCGTCATGCCCGACCGGGTGAAATGGCCCACCTCCAGCACCTTGCGCCCGATCAGGCTCGACCCTTCGGGGATCACCACCTCGGTGAAGAACTTCAGCCGCTTGCGCTCGCTCAGGAAGTCGATCATCGCGTCGCGCCGCGGCAGGAAGCGCGGCGCCGCCCAGATGATGAAGCTCATGGCGAAGACCACAATGATCAGCGCCACGGGGGTCACCTCGAACAGCCCGAAGGGCGCGAGCCCCTGCGCCCGCGCGACGCCGTCGACCAGCAGGTTGGTCGAGGTGCCGATCAGCGTGCACATCCCGCCCAGGATCGCTGCATAGGACAGCGGGATCAGCACCTGGCTGCCGGTCACCTTCAGCGCGTGCGCGGTGCGGATCGCCACCGGCATCAGCATGACCACCACGGGCGTGTTGTTCATGAAGGCCGATGCCCCGACCGTGAAGCCGGCAAAGCCCGCCACGACCCGCCGGGGCTGGGTCTCGGCGCGCGCCGCGATCGCGCGGCTGAAGACATCGAGCGCGCCGGTCCGGATCAGCGCGCCCGACAGGATGAACATCGCCGCGATCGTTGCGGGGGCCGAGTTGGCGAAGACCGCCAGCATGTCCTCGGTCGACAGGATTCCCGATGCCAGCAGCACCGCCGCACCGCAGACCGCCACCACCTCGGGCGGATACCGCTCCGAGCAGAACAGCGCGAACATCAGCGCCAGCAGCACCAGAGTTGCCAGGGCGGGCCACAGGGCGGGATCGGTCAGGGCGGTCATGTGCGCGTCATCCTTCGACGTCCGCGACCGGCGCAGGCGCGCGATGCCACCCGCGGCCGGTGGCTGGCACAGGCCCAGGCACTCGCCGGCGCCCGGGCTCGAACACGGACCCGGGGACTGCCCCAGAGACCGACACAGAGACCGACCTGGACACTGGCACGGGCCCATCCCCAGACACTGGCACAGGTTCAGGCGCTGGCACAGGCCCGGCCGCTGGCGCAGACCCACGCGCAACTCCACGCGCTGGCACAAACACCGGCGTGCGCCCCTCCGCGCCTGTCAGCGGCGCGGCGCTTGCGCCGGGCGGGCCATGCCGCCCTGTCCGCCTCATCCGACCTCGCGTGCCAGTCGGCCGCCCAGCCGGATCGCGCTGACGCTGCGCGCAAGGCCGGTCTGGTCGTCGGTCTCGACCAGGGTGCCGCAGATGGTGGGCTCGCCCAGCGCCGGCTCGAACCGGCCATTGGCCATGCCGGTCACGAAGCGGCGCATCGGCTCGAGCTTCTCCATCCCGATCACCGAGTCATAGTCGCCGCACATCCCGGCATCGGTCTGGTAGGCGGTGCCGCGCGACAGGATCATCGCGTCCGCCGTGGGCACATGGGTGTGCGTGCCGACCACTAGGCTCGCCCGCCCGTCGCACCAGTGCCCCATCGCCATCTTCTCGGAGGTCGCCTCGGCATGGATTTCGACCACCGCCGCGTTCACCGTCCCGCCCAGCGGCGCCTGTTTCAGCGTCCGATCGAGCGCCGAGAACGGGTCGTCATAGGGCCTGCTCATGAACACCCGCCCCAGCGCCACGGCCACCAGCACCCGGCGCCCGCGCGTTGCCTCGAACACGCCCGCGCCGCGCCCCGGCGCCTCGCGCGCGATGTTCAGCGGGCGCAGCAGCCGCGGCTCGCGCTCCAGATGGGTCAACATCTCCTTCTGGTCGAAGGCGTGATCGCCCAGAGTCACGACGTCGGCGCCCGCGGCAAACAGCTCGTCCGCGATCGAGGCCGTCAGCCCGAAGCCCGAGGCCGCGTTCTCGGCATTCACCACCACGAAATCGAGCCGCCAGTCGCGCCGCAGCCCCGGCAGCGCGTCGATCGCCGCCGCCCGCCCGGCCCGCCCGACCAGATCGCCCAGGAACAGCAGCCGCATCAGCCCTGTCCCCGCCGGATCACGCCCGCCTCGGTCACCACGGCGTCCAGCGGCTGATCGGTCGGCTCGTGCGGCACGCAGGTCACCTGCTGCCCGGCATAGGCCAGCCCCACCGCCTGCACCGGCGCCAGCGGGCGCAGCAAGGCCAGCGTGCGGTCGTAGAACCCGCCGCCATAGCCCAGCCGCCAGCAGGCGC
>JAVVFE010000070.1:0-10546 GCA_032251175.1 Thermohalobaculum sp. | reverse complement strand
GCAGCGTCGTCGCCGTCATCGGCACCGGCGCCGGCGGCGGCACGCTCGCCAACGAACTCGCGCAGAAGGGCGTCGATGTCGTCGCGCTCGAGGCGGGCGGGCGGTATCTGCCGGCCGATTATCACAACGACGAATGGGCCGCGTTCTCGCAACTCTCATGGCTCGACGCCCGCACCACCTCGGGTGGCTGGCGGGTGGCGAAGGATTTCGCCGGCCTGCCCGCCTGGATCGTCAAGGCGGTGGGCGGCTCGACCGTGCACTGGGCCGGCGCGAGCTTGCGCTTCCAGGAGCACGAGTGGAAGGCGCGCACCACCTATGGCGCGGTCGAGGGGGCGAACCTGCTCGACTGGCCGGTCGACGCGGCCGAGATGGCGCCCTGGTATGACAAGGCCGAGGCCAAGATGGGCGTGACCCGCACCAACGGCCTGCCGGGCCTGCCGGGGAACAACAACTTCAAGGTGTTCGAGGCGGGCGCCAAGGCGCTTGGCTACCGGCAAGTCCACACCGGCCGGATGGCGATCAACTCGGTCGAGCGCGACGGGCGGGCCTCGTGCCGCCAGACCGGCTTCTGCTTCCAGGGCTGCAAGTTCGGCGCGAAATGGTCGACCGCCTATACCGAGATCCCGGCGGGCGAGGCCACCGGCCGGCTCGAGGTGCGCGAGCATGCCCAGGCGTTGCAGATCCAGCACGACGCCGCCGGCAAGGTCACCGGCGTGCTCTATGCCGACAAGGAGGGCAAGCAGCACGTCCAGAAGGCGCGCATCGTCTGCGTCGCCGGCAACACCATCGAGAGCCCGCGCCTTTTGCTCAACTCGGCGTCCTCGCTGTTCCCCGACGGGCTCGCCAACTCGTCGGGCCAGGTTGGCAAGAACTACATGCGGCACATGACCGGGTCGGTCTACGGCGTGTTCGACAAGCCGGTGCGGATGTGGCGCGGCACCACCATGGCCGGCATCATCCAGGACGAGGCCCGCCACGACCCCTCGCGCGGCTTCGTCGCGGGCTACGAGATGGAGACCCTCTCGCTCGGCGTGCCCTTCATGGCGGCGTTCCTGAACCCGGGCGCCTGGGGGCGCGACTTCACCGCGGCGATGGACGGCTACGAATACATGGCCGGCATGTGGCTGGTGGGCGAGGACATGCCGCAGGAGACCAACGCCGTCACGCTCAGCCCCGACGTCAAGGACCAGTTCGGCCTGCCCGCGCCGAACGTGAACTTCACCGACCACCCCAACGACGTGGCAATGCGGACCCATGCCTATGGCCGCGGCGCGGCGGTCTATGACGCGGTGGGGGCGACGCGGACCTTCCCGACGCCGCCCTACCCCTCGACCCACAACCTCGGCACCAACCGGATGTCCGCCAAGGCATCGGACGGCGTCGTGAACCAGTGGGGCCAGACGCACGACATCGCGAACCTGTTCGTCTCGGACGGCTCGCAGTTCGCCACCGGCGCGGCCGAGAACCCGACGCTGACGATCGTGGCGCTGGCGATCCGCCAGGCCGACCACATCGCGCGCGAGATGGGCAAGGGCGCGCTCTGACATCCCTGTCGTGACGGCCATCGGCGGTCGCTGACACACCTCACGCCGGGCGCACCACGCGCCCGGCGCTTTTCGTTGATCGAAGTCATGGGGAAAGGGGAGAGGCCCGGGTTAGGCTGCACACCATGTTGCGCTGGCCCGCGGCGGCCGGCGGCGGCAGACTGCGATCTGCATCGACGGGGAGCCTGACCGATGATCCGCACCTTGCTGCGCCTTGCGGCCGTGGGCCTTGCCGCGGCGGCCGGCTTCTGGTTGTGGAGCCTGCGCCCGCTCACCGTCACCACCGCCGCGCTGACCACCGGGGACGCCGCCGAGATCGTCTATGCGACCGGCGTGGTCGAGCCGGTGCGCTGGGCCGAGGTCGCGCCGCTGCGCCGCGGCCGCATCGTCGCCACCTGCCGCTGCGAAGGGCACGAGGTGGCCGAGGGCGAGGTGCTGCTCCACCTCGACGCGTCCGAACTCAAGGCCCGGATCGCCGAACTCGAGGCCCGGCTCGACTTCGCCGAGAAGGAACTCGCCCGCGCCGAAGGGCTGTTCGACCGCCGCGTCACCACCCGCGAGACGCTCGAGGAGCGCATCTCGACCGTCGCCGAATACCGCGCCGCGATCGCCGCCACCCGCTCGCAATTCGCCGAGATGGAGATCCGCGCGCCGATGGCCGGCCAGGTGCTGCGCCTCGACGGCGAGGTCGGCGAGGTGGTCGAGCTGGGCCAGACGCTCGCCTGGGTCGGGCAGGCCCGCCCGCTCCAGGTGGTGGCCGAGGTGAACGAGGAAGACATCCCCCGCATCCGCGAGGGCCAGCGCGCCCTGATCCTCGCCGACGCCTTCCCCGGGCAGGACCTGCCGGCCGGCGTCGCCTCGATCACGCCCAAGGGCGACCCGGCGCTCAAGACCTACCGGGTGTATCTGTCGCTGCCCGACGACACGCCGCTGTTCATCGGCATGTCGGTCGATGTCAACGTCGTCATCCGTGTCGTCCCCGGCGCGGTGCTGGCGCCCGCCCCCGCGGTCACCGGCGGCGCGGTCTTCGCGGTCGAGGCGGGCCGCGCGCGGCGCCTGCCGATCGAGACCGGGATCCGGGCCGCCGGCGTCGTCGAGATCACCTCGGGGGCCGGGGCCGGGCTCGCGGTGGTCTCGCCCGTGCCGCCCGAACTGACCGACGGCGCCCGGGTTCGCGTGGCGGGGGACTGAGCGGTGCGCCTGCTGCTGGAAATCGCGCTCACCCATGTCCGCGGCCGGGCGCGCCAGACCGTGGTCTCGGTCGCGGGGGTGACGCTGGGGGTGGGCTTCGCCATCGGCATGGCCGCGCTGATGCAGGGCAGCCAGCAGGACTTCGTCACCACCCTGATCGACGCCATGCCGCATGTGCAGATCACCGACGAGCGCCGCACGCCCCGCGTGCAGCCGGCCGAGCGCCTGTTCGCCGCCGCCGAGATCCGCGGGCTGCGGCCGCGCGACGATCCCCGCGGCATCCTCAACCCGGTCGAGGCCGTGGCGGGGCTTGGCTCGTGGGTCCCGGGCGCGATCTCGGCGGGGCTGAACCTCTCGGGCGTGGCGCGCTATGGCGGGGCCGAGCGCGGCGTCTCGATCCTCGGCATCGAGCCCGAGGACGAGCTGCGCGTCTCGAAGATCGCCGAGGACATGACCGCGGGCACGTTGAATGACCTGATCGGCGGGGGCTTCTCGGCGGTGATCGGCGACACCCTGGCCGACCGGCTCGGCGCGTCGCTCAACGACACCATCCGGCTGACCACCGCGACCGGCCTTGCCCGCAGCTTCAAGGTGGTGGGCCTGTTCCACACCGGCGTGGTGGCGACCGACGAGGGGCTGGTCTATGTCCGGCTGAAAAGCGCGCAGGTCCTGGCCGGCCGGCAGAACGCGATCAACGACATCCGCCTGCGCCTGCGCAATCCCGACATGGCCCCCGCCGTCGCCGCCCGCGCCGAGGAGATGCTGGGCTTCAAGGCGGTGAGCTGGCAGGAGGCGAACGAGGGCATCCTGGAAGCCTTCGCCGTGCGCAACGTCATCATGTACACGGTGGTCGGCGCGATCCTGGTGGTCGCGGGCTTCGGCATCTTCAACATCGTCTCGATCATCACGCACGAGAAGGCGCGCGACATCGCCATCCTGAAATCCATCGGCTTTCGCGAGCGCGACGTGCGGCTGATCTTCATGGCCGAGGGCGCGCTGATGGGCGGCCTCGGCGGGCTTCTGGGGGCGGCGCTGGGGGCGGGGCTGACCGCCTACATGGGCACCATCGAGTTCGCCTTCCGCGAGGCGACCGAGGTCACGCACCTGCCGGTCACCTGGAACTGGCTGCACTACGCGATCGCGTCGTCGCTCGCCTTCTTCACCGCGGCGCTGGCCGGCTACATGCCGGCGCGCAAGGCGGCAAAGGGCAATCCGGTCGACATCATCCGGGGCGCGACATGACGGCGGACCCCGCCACGCCCGGCGCTGCCCCCTTGGTCGAGGCCCGCGGCGTCAGCCGCATCCTGCCGCTGACCGTGCCGGTCACGCTGGTCGCCGACATCGACATGGCGGTGGGGGCGGGCGAACTGGTGGCGATCACCGGCCCGTCGGGCTCGGGGAAATCCTCGCTGCTCTACCTGCTGGGGCTGCTCGATGCGCCCACCGCGGGCGAGGTCCGGCTCGACGGGCAGCCGACCCACGACATCGGCTCGGACGCGCGCGCCGCCCTCAGGCTGGCGCGCATCGGCTTCGTCTTCCAGTTCCATTTCCTGCTGCCCGAATTCTCGGTGCTGGGCAATGTCGCGATCCCGATGCGCCGGCTCGGCCGCCTCGGCCCGTCCGAGATCGAGGCCCGCGCGGCCGACATCCTCACCCGGCTGGGTCTCGCCGACCACATGCTGAAGCGCCCCGATCAGCTTTCGGGCGGGCAACGCCAGCGCGTGGCGGTGGCGCGGGCGCTGGCGAACGACCCGCCGCTGATCCTGGCCGACGAGCCCACCGGCTCGCTCGACAGCGCCGCATCCGAGCAGGTGTTCGAGATCCTTGCCGGCATCGCCGGCGAGGCCGGCAAGAGCGTGATCGCCGTCACCCACGACATCGACATGGCCGAGCGGATGGACCGCCGCATCCACCTGATCGACGGGCGCATCGTCAGCGACACGCGCCGCCACGGTGTCTGACCGGCGCCGGGCGCGCCCGGCTCAGGCGCCGGCCCCGCCGGCATAGGTGATCTCGCGCACGAAGCGCGGGCGCAGGGTGATCCGGTTGGGGATGGTGAAGGGCTCGATCCCGAACCACTGCGCCAGCGGCGAGAACGGGGTGAAGGTCTCGACCAGCACCACGCTGTCGAACTCGGCCAGCGCGGGCAGGATGTCGAGCGGCAGGGTCGCATCGGTCAGCGGCACGATCCCGTCCAGTCCCGGCAGCCCGTCCGCGTCCTCGACCCGCGACCAGCGCCGGACATAGGCGCCGCTCTCGAAGCCGATGCTGCTGATCCGCACGATCCGCTCGCCGGCGGCGCGCGGGGTCATCTGGGCGTAGACCAGATAATACTCGTCGAACAGCGCATCGCTCACCGCATCGACGCGCGAGATCAGATCGCCGACCACATAGGTCGCCTTCTCAGACTGGCTGTAGCTCCAGAACATGTCGAACAGGACGAAGCTGCCGACCAGCCAGCCCACCAGCAGCGGCATCGCCACCATGAACTCCATGGTCACGCTGCCGCGCTGGTCGCTGAGGAAACTGCGCATCGGGTGTGGCATCGGCGCGCTCCCTCAGTTCGGTTCGTTGACGAATGCCGAGGCCGAGACCATCTGAAACCCGCCGCTCGGGTCCTTGGGCAGCCGCAGGCCGATGCCCATGCCCGGCATGATCGGGTCGACCACCACGCAGGCGCGCACCAGCATGTTCTGGCTCTCGGTGCCCGGGTTGATCACCACCACCGGCGCGAGGCCCGGCTGGGTGCGGTCGACGCAAACCGGCCCAGCGGCAAGCCCGCCCTGCAGGCCGGTCCCGAAGCCGCCCGTCACCGGCGTCAGGTTCAGCGCCAGCGAGTCGAAACAGTCGGCAAAGATCAGCGCGCGGTCGCAGATCGTCTGCTTCAGCCCGTCATGCGTGGGGTTCGCGATCAGCCCGATCCTGAGGTCGCGCACCGTCAGGTCGAGCGCGCGGTCCAGCATCATCACCTTGGTCGCGAGCCAGCCGACCTCGAACACCGAGAACACCAGGAAGAACAGCGCCGGAAAGAACAGCGCGAACTCGATCGTCGAACTGCCCGCGTCACCCGCCATGAAGCCGCGCCAGGCCGCAGCCGACGCACGCCCCGGCTGCCCCGGCCGGCGCATCAGTTCACCAGCTTGAGGCGGTTGATCTGGCCCGCGATCGACTGGAACGCGGCCGCGATATTGGCGCCCTCGACCCTGAAGAAGTCCGATTCGAAGGTCGCGCATCTGCGCAACTGATCGGCGACGTCGTCATCGTCGTTCGGGTCGTCCACCACGTCGTAGCCGATGGTGAACACCCGCACGTTGTTGTCGCGCGCCAGATCGCACAGGCGCTTGAAATGCGCGACGTTCTGCGCCTCGCTCGTGCGGGTTTCGCGCCAGTCGTTGTGGCGGCTCAGCTCCTCGGTCCGCAGCCGGTTCATCCGGCCGCGGTTCGACCGGGTGTTGGCGTCGGGGCGATATTGCAGGGTGATCTTGCCGTCGGTCATCAGCACGATGATCTTCGAGGCGCCCTCGAGATCGCCGGCCGGGTTCCAGTCCAGCGGGCGGTCGCGGAAATCATCCGAGCCGGCCGGCCCGACGATCGGGCGCGAACTGGGATCGAGCAGCGACAGCGCCCATTTCATGCCGTATTGCGTCCCCGTAGCCTCGTGCAGCGACCGGCTCAGGCTCGCAATCCGCCCCTTCAGCGCGTCCGAGTCGTTCGACTGCACCACGATGGCCGAGTCGTCGGTCGGGCACCAGCCCCATTTGGTGAAGGTCGCGCCCTGCGGCGTCCAGGTCGAGAACTGGAAGAACGGCACCTGATCGCGCAGCGCATTGGGGTTCGGCAGGCCGGTCTGCCCGAACTCGACGGCCTCGTTCACCTCGATGCACGAGTTGTCGGCATGCCGGCTGGCGGCGCTGATCCGGAACTGGTTGATCAGCGGCCGGATGTTCACCTGCCCGGCATAGGGGATCAGGTTGATCGAGGTGAGCGAGCGCGACTGGTCGGTGATGACCGCGTCGACGAAGGACTGCGCCGCCGGCACCAGCATGTCGATCTTGGTGGCTTGGGCAAAGCGCCCGATCTCGATCATCGAGGTCGAGATGTCGAGCACCAGCGAAACCTCGATGTCGCGCCGGCTCTCCTGCGCCGTGCCGGTGACGGCGACGTTGAGACGGGGGATGCCGGCGAGGTTGAGGAAAGTCGTGTCCACCGGCACGCCGGCGACTGCGGTGATCCGCCGCTCGTTCGGCTGGACGATCTCGGCGATGACCGTCAACTCCATCTCCGGCCCGAACCCGGCGGATTTCATGTAGTCACGCACCACGACCTCGGCGTCGAGCGACTGGCTGAGGTTGGCCGCCGCGAGCACGCCGCGGTCGATCGCATCCTGCAGGCGCGCCCGCGTCGCCTCGTGCCGCATGAAGTCGATGGCCGCGCCGCCGCCCAACAGCATCAGCAGGAACAGCGGCAGCACGAAGGCGATGATCGCGCCCCGCTCGTCCCGCGCGAAGCGGCGGGCGTGCCGCGCAATGCGGCGCAGACCGGATCCCCGGCTGCCCGCGATCATGGAGGAAATGATGTCAATATGCATCGGCAGATGGCCCGGATTGCGTGCTCTTGAAAAATGCGCTCGGCCTCTGCTCCCATAAGGACCGGCACCGATCGCTCCAAGCTTGCACGAGTCTTGATCTGGCAGAGCAGAACCGATCCGCCGAATCATAATAACCTGACAATCATATCACAAATTTTCTGCCCACAGATTGGGGCGAATTCTGTTTCGCATTGGGGCACATATTAGAAATGATTGGGGACAACGACGTATTGAATGGTTAATTTTTGCTTAATTTGGAAACAAAGCCGGAGCGACAGACCAATTCAGCCGATTTGTTGCATGACCCGCCCGGGTCCGCGCCGGGGCCCATCGCCCTCATACGAAAAAACCCGAACCGTTCCCGGTCCGGGTCTTTGTGCAGGTCCGGTGCGGCCGGCTTCAGTTCAGCTTCTGGCCCGCGGTGCGGATCGCGTCCGACAGCAGCGCATCGGCGGTCTCGGGCGACAACCGCGACTTCATCACGTCGGATGCGGCAGCGATTGCCACCTGAACGGCGCGGTTGCGCACTTCCTTGATCGCGGACGCCTCGGCCATCGCGATCTGCTCGTCGGCCGCCCGCAGGCGGCGCTCGACCGCCTCCTTGATGTCGGCTTTGGCCTTCTCCGCGGCGCGCTCGGCCTCGACCCTGGCGTGCTGGACGATGTCGGCGGCCTGGCTCTCGACGTCCTGGCGCTTGCGCTCGAACTCGGCGAAGGTGCGCTGCGCGTCCTCGCGCAGCCGCCGGGCCTCATCGAGCTCGGCCCGGATCCGGTCCGCCCGCGCATCGAGCGACGAGCCGAGCTTCCGGTGCACCCCGACGTAATAGAGGATGCCGACGAAGATCGCGAAGCTGATCGCGACGACGAGGGTGCTGTTGGCATACCACATGGCTCAGTCCTTCCTCAGGCCCGCGCCTTGACGGCGGCCGCGACCGCGCGGGCATTCTGCGCCTCGGGCAGGAACGCGTCGATCACGGCGGCGGCGGTTTCGGTCGCGACCACGATGACCGCGGCTGCGGCCTCGTCGCGGATCTCGCGGATGCGCACTTCGGACTCGGCGGTGCGCGCCGAGATCTCGGCATCGGCGCGTGCCATCGCCGCGTCCACCTGGGTCTGGATGCGGGCGCGGGTTTCGGCGGCGATCGCCTGGGCCTTGGCCCGGGCATCGGCCAGCGCCTGGTCATAGGCCTTTTCGGCCGCGGCCGCCTGGCGGCGGAACTCGTCGGCGCGGTCGAGATCGTCGGCGATCGTGTCGGCGCGCTCCTCCAGCGTCTCGGAGATGCGCGGCAGCGCGATCCGCGACATCAGGTGGTAGAGCACGACCAGCGCGACCGCGAGCCAGAAGATCTGGCTCGGCCAGGTCGAGAAGTCGAGTTGCGGGAGCCCCGCCGCACCATGCGCCGCCTCGGCGGCATGCTCGGCAGTGGCGGCTGCGGTCTCGGTCGCCATCACGTTCTCCGCGAAATCGCTGCCCGGGGAAACCCGGGCGTCATGCGCACGGCCCCGCCCTCGCGGCGCCGCGCCCGGTTCTCAGCCAGTGATCCGCGGTCGGGATCAGACGGCGAACAGCAGCAGCATCGCGACGACCAGGCCGAAGATGCCCAGCGCCTCGGCAAACGCCATGCCGATGAACAGCGTCGCGGTCTGCTCCTTGGCGGCGGCGGGGTTGCGCAGGGCGCCCGCCAGGAAGTTGCCGGCCACTTGGCCCACGCCGATGCCCGCGCCCGCCATGGCGAGACAGGCAAGACCGGCACCGATGTACTTGCCCAACAGGGCCGCAGCTTCAGCTTCCATGATCCTTACTCCTTGGTCTGGCTGAATTTCGAGGAAAGAGGCGAGAGGCGCACCCTCAGTGCATGTGCAGCGCGTCGTGCAGATACACGCAGGCGAGGATGGCGAAGACATAGGCCTGGATGGCGGCGACCATGAACTCGAAGGCGGTCAGCCCGACCATTGCGGCCAGCGGCACGATCGAGGCCGGCCCCAGGCCGCCCGCGATCACCATCGCGAACAGGCCGGCGAACACCTTCAGCACCGCGTGGCCCGCCATCATGTTGGCGCCAAGACGGATCGAGTGGCTGACCGGCCGCACGAAATACGAGATCAGCTCGATCACGCACAGCAGCGGGCGCAGCCAGCCGGGCGCCTCCTTCGGCCAGAAGAAGATCAGGAAATGCGCGCCATGGCGCAGGAAGCCGATCACCGTGACAGTGATGAACACCGCCACCGCCAGCGTCACCGTGATGGCGATATGCGAGGTCGTCGCAAACGAGCCGGGGATCATCCCCAGCAGGTTCGAGAACAGGATGAAGGCGAACAGCGTGAAGATGTAGGGGAAGAACTTCATCGCGCCTTCGCCCGCGACTTCCTCGACCATCTGGCGCACGAAGCCATACAGCAGCTCGGCCAGCGATTGCACCCGGGTCGGCACCAGCGCGCGCCCCGAGGTGCCCCAGACCGTGAGCGCGCTGATCGCCAGCACCGTGATCGCCATCCACAGCGTCGAATTGGTGATCGACAGAAGCTGGACCTCGCCGCCGCCGAACAGCGGCTTGATCACGAACTGGTCCATCGGATGGATGAAGCTCTGCTGACCCTGCTCTGGCGTTGCCACGTCCTGCCCTCGCGTCCCGTCTCCGCATCGCGGATCGACTTCTAGTTCTCCGGCGGCGGACCCTTGCGGGACGCTGCCTGCTGCTTGCGCTGGATTTCCGCGGCCGAGCGAAGCATCGTCTTCACCCCGGCCACAAAGCCCAACAGCCCGAACACGATCAGGAACAGAGGCAACGTGCCCAGAAGGCGGTCGATCCCCCATCCGATCGCGGCGCCGATCATCACGCCGACAACCAGCTCGGTCACCATGCGCCACGCGATCGAGGCGGCATGAATGTCCCCCTCGCCCCGGCTGGTCGGCGGGCGCCGCGCTGCCCGGGCCGCGGCGATCCGGCTACCGAGATCGTCGAGGGCTTTCCCGCGATCGTCCGGCGCGCCCATCGGCGGCTCCTTGCATGCGCATGCGCCGCAGCGAAACGCCCCGGCGAAAGTTGCGCGGACATTACGGAGGGGCCTGCCCCGAGTCAAGCCACGACTGGCCGCGGTGGCATTGCCCCAAGATATTGAATAACTTGATTTTTCAGGCCATGCGACCGGACGGCGCACCGCCCCCGCCCCCGCCCTCGGGGCCGCGCCGGCCAGATCGGCCGCGCCGGGCCGGCCCGCGTCGC
>JAVVFE010000069.1:0-10834 GCA_032251175.1 Thermohalobaculum sp. | reverse complement strand
GCTGACCGGATCAAAGAATGCCGTGAAGGGCCTCGGCTTCTTCCTCGGGGCGGCCCTGCTGGCGCTGGCCGGGTTCGAGGCGGCCGTGCTCGGGCTGGCCGGCGGGCTGCTGGCCGTGCTCGTCGCCGTCGCGGTGCTGATGCCGCCCGGCCTGCCGGCCGGCCGCAAGGGCGCAAGGTTCCGCGAGGTGGTCTCGAAGGATGCCAACGTCAACCGGCTTTCCGCGGCGCGGATGTTCCTGTTCGGCGCGCGCGACGTCTGGTTCGTGGTCGGCATCCCGGTCTACTTCTACGGCGTCGTCTCGGATGGCACGCCCGAAGGCGGCCGCGCCGCCTTCTTCCTCGTCGGCTCGTTCATGGCGATCTGGATCGTCTTCTACGGCGCCGTGCAGGCTGCGGCGCCCCGTCTTCTGACATCGGCCGCGACCAGCCTGAGCGCGGCGACCCGGGCGGCGCGGTTCTGGGCCGGGGTGCTCGCGCTGATCCCCGCCGCGCTGGCCCTGTGCGCCGCAGTGGGCGGCGCGGTCGAGCCGCCGCACTGGCTGACCGGCACGCTGACGGCCGGGCTTCTGGGGTTCGGGGTCGTCTTCGCGCTCAATTCGGCGCTGCATTCCTATCTCATCCTCGCGTTCACCACGGCCGAGCGGGTGACGATGGATGTGGGCTTCTACTACATGTCGAACGCCGCCGGTCGGCTGCTCGGCACGCTTCTGTCCGGGCTCAGCTACCAGGCGGGCGGCTTGGCGCTGTGCCTGGCGACGGCGGCCGCGATGGCGGCAGGAAGCTGGCTGTGCGCGATCCCGCTCGCGCGCGGATCGGTGGCAAGGCGCAGTGAAACAGCGGGTTAGATGGGCTTTCCGGCCCCGTCGGCATCTGCGCGCCCTGTGGATCGGCGCGCCTATCGCGGTGTGGGGCGGGCGCGCGAACACCGCCGACGGCTTCAGGCCGGTGACGCGCCCGCGCCGATCGCGTCCGGCGTCAGACCGCCGGCACCGCCGCGGCGGCGCGGCGCGCGGCGGCGTAGAGGGCCGCGACCGCGCAGGAGGCAAGGCGCGAGCGCACGCTGTCGGCCCGCGACGTCAGGACGATCGGCACGCGCGCGCCCATCACGACGCCCGCGGCATCGGCATGGGCAAGGAAGGTGAGGTTCTTCGCCAGCATGTTGCCGGCCTCGAGATCGGGCACCACCAGAATCTGCGCATGCCCGGCCACGGGGCCCGCGATGCCCTTGATCCGCGCCGCCTCGGGGTCGATGGCGTTGTCGAACGCGAGCGGGCCCTCGATCAGCCCACCGGTGATCTGGCCGCGCTGGGCCATCTTGCACAGCGCCGCTGCGTCGATGGTCGAGGGGATCTTGGTCGTCACCGTCTCGACCGCCGAGAGGATCGCCACCTTCGGTTCACCCAGGCCCACCCCGCGCCACAGGTCGATGGCGTTCTGGATGATGTCGCGCTTGGCGTCGAGATCGGGGAAGATGTTGATCGCCGCATCGGTGATGAACAGCGTGTCCTCGTGCCCCGGCACGTCCATGATGAACACATGGCTGATCCGCCGCGCGGTCCTGAGCCCGGTGGCCGAGGCTGTGACCTCGCGCATCAGTTCGTCGGTGTGCAGGCTTCCCTTCATCAGAAGCTCGCCCCGCCCGCCGCGGATCAGCGCGACTGCCTGGGCCGCGGCGGCATGGCTGTGCGGTGCGTCGATGATCTCGCGGCCCTTCAGGTCGATGCCACACTCGGCCGCGACAGCGCGGATCCGGGCCTCGGGGCCCACCAGGATCGGGACGATCAGCCCGGCTTCGGCCGCTTCGATCGCACCGCGCAGCGAGGTCTCGTCGCAGGGATGGGCAACCACCGTCAGGGCCGGCGCGTTCTCGCGTGCCCGGGCGATCAGCCGGTCGTATTTCGACAGTCCGGCGGGGGCTTGGTCGTTCATCGGTCTGGGTTTCCTTGGATGAGCCGCTCCGGGCATCTCGCGCGCAAGAGTGGCCGCTGCGGGCCGATGATGTCGAGAGAAAGCGCATGGCTGCGCAGTATTGGCGCCGTCGGAGCAAGAAGAGTGCTCCGAGCCGCGAACCCAGCATGACCGTCGCCTGCACCCGATCCCTCATGGCGCCGGGTGTCTCGCCGGATCGATTCGGTCAAGAGACGCCGCGCGGTGCCACGACCCCATTTTTGCTGACCGTCGGAATACTCGCGGAAGCGGGGCGCGAGTGCCTTGATCTGCGTCAAGGAACCGAGACAAGGCACAACCGATGGTGGATCATGTTGAAAGACGATCGCCCTTTCAAGCAAGGCCGGACAAGTAGGCAAGCATCGCACGATCCTGAAAACCTGGAGATGAAGATGGCAGACCCGAACCCGACCGATCCGAAGGCGCCTGTCGTCAGCGCCGGCCAGCTCCGCATGATGCTGCTGGAGAAGCAGATGGCCGAGATGGAGCGCCGGCAGAAGATCCGGGAGGCCGAGGAGAACAAGCGCGCGGCCTTCACCTCGGAATTCCTTGGTAGCCACGTCACCGACGAGGAGCGCGCGATGATCCGCCGCCTGGTGATGAACGCGGTCAAGGACGGGAAGATGGAGGCGATGGTCTACAGCTTCCCCTCGCAGCTTTGCACCGACGAGGGCCGCGCCATCAACAACGGCGACCCCGACTGGCCCGAGACGCTTCAGGGCAAAGCGAAGGAACTCTACGATCGCTACAAGGCGCAGGCCCAGCCGCAGGGCTACGTCCTCAAGGCCATGATCATCAACTTTCCGGGCGGGATTCCGGGGGATGTGGGCCTGTTCCTGAACTGGGCGCCCAAGGCGGTCTGACGCGCGGCGTTCGGGGGGCGCATCGACTGCGCCCCCCGTCGCTCAGAACACATCCGGCACGAACCTGCGGGGCGTTGTGCACGGCTCGTAATCGTCGGGGCGCTTCTGCCGCTTGCCCAGCTTCGGCTTGTCGAAATCGACCCGCTGGTAGGGGATCGATGCCAGCATGTGCGAGATGCAGTTGATCCGGGCGCGCTTCTTGTCCTCGGACGGCACGATCCACCAGGGCGCGTGCTGTGTGTCGGTCATCCGGATCATGTCGTCATAGGCGTGGGTAAAGTCCCACCAGCGGCGGTAGGATTCGATGTCCATCGGGCTCAGCTTCCACTGCCGCAGCGGGTCGTCGATACGCTGGCGGAACCGCTTTTCCTGCTCGTCCTCGGTCACGTCCAGGAAGTATTTCAGCAGGATGATGCCGGATTCGACCACCAGCGCCTCGAACTGCGGCACGACCTCGAGGAAGCGCCTCACATGGTGCTCGTCGGTGAAGCCCATCACGCGCTCGACGCCGGCGCGGTTGTACCAGCTGCGGTCGAAGATCACGACCTCGCCGGCCGCGGGCAGGTGGGGCATGTAGCGTTGCAGATACATCTGCGTCTTTTCGCGATCGGTGGGCGCCGGCAGGGCCACGACGCGGAACACCCGCGGGCTGACCCGTTCGGTGATGCGCTTGATCACGCCACCCTTGCCGGCGGCGTCGCGTCCCTCGAAGATCACCACGACGCGGGCGCCGGTCGCCTTGACCCAGGCCTGGAGGTGCGCGATCTCGACCTGAAGCCGGGCAAGCTCCTTCGCGTAGGTCCTGGGCTCGCCTGCGGCGTCGGGCACTGCACTGTCGGCAGCGTGCCTGTTCTTTTTCTTCTTCACCATCGTCTCCTCCCCCTGCGCGTTCTGCGCAGGCGCTGGTTTTTGCGGCATCATCCCGGGCCGAACTGCCCGCGCCCTGCCACCCACGGCCCTGGCCCGCTGCGGCAGGGCTGCGGCCGGGTTCTCGATTTGATCGCGACCACGGACGGTGCGTTTCTGGCTGATGGCCCCCGGCCCGCGGATTTTGCACATCTGGAGCGTATAACTGTCAGGCATCGGGCGCCATTCCCCGCTGCGTGAAAGTGGCGCAGATGCCAAAGCCCGGGTTGCCAGCGGCATCTCGCGATTTCTCATGCGCAAGGCCGAGCGCCCAACGGGGCCACGGCGTTGCGTCATCTTGCCCCGTCCCGAGCGGTCGATCCATTTCCGGCGTGTGCCGCGCAGGCGGGATGCGTTTTAAAGTTGCAGTCGATCCGCGACCCTGCAAAGTGGCAGGGACATGTCGTCCGCCATTCAAGCCGCAGCAGAGATTTTACCTTCGAGCCTGCACGGTCGAAATGATTCGAGAGGAGACCGGCCATGAACACCTCACGCCGACCGAGGCCGGGCATCGTCCTGCCGCTGGGTCTGGTTGTCGCCCTGCTTGCGGCCACATCCGCAGCCAGCGCGCAGACCTCTGCGCCGGCTGCGGTGCCGGTGACGGTTGTTCCGGTGACGCTCGAGGGGGTTGCGCGCAGCCTGACGGCGACGGGCCGGGTTCAGGCGATCAGCAAGGTCGAGCTTCTGGCGCGGGTCGAGGGCTTTCTCGAGACGGTGGAGTTCAAGGATGGCGCGGCAGTGGCGGCGGGGGATCTGCTCTACCGGATCGAGCCCGGGCTGTTCGAGGCGGCGGTGAAGCAGGCCGAGGGTCTTCTGGTGGAGGCTCGGGCGGCGAAGACGCTGGCGGACATCGAGCTTGAGCGCGCCGAACAGTTGCTGTCGCGCGAGGTGGGCACGGTGCAGCAGCGCGATATCGCAAAGGCGGGCTCGGATCGTGCGGCAGGCAAGGTGAGTGAGGCGGAGGCAAGCCTGGCGACCGCGAAGATCAATCTGGGCTACACCGGGATCCACGCGCCGGTTGCCGGCCGGATCGGGCGGACGGCGGTGACCAAGGGGGCGGTCGTGGGGCCGGCATCGGGGGTCCTCGCGACAATCGTCAGCGAGGACCCGATGTATGTGAGCTTTCCGGTGAGCGCGCGCGAGTTCCTGCGCGGCAAGGACTCGCCGGAGCGGGTCGCTCCCTCCGAGGTTCGGGTGCGGCTGCGCTTTCTCGACGGCTCGTTCTACGGGCAGGAGGGGCGGATCGACTTTGTCGACGTGTCGGTGGATCAGGCGACCGACACGGTGATGGCGCGCTCGACGCTGGCGAACCCCGATCGGACGCTGATCGACGGGCAACTCGTGACGGTGCATCTTCAGGCGGGTACGCCGGTCGAGAGGCCGGTGGTGCCGCAGACGGCGCTGATCGCGGATCAGGGCGGGCTCTATGTGTTCGCGGTGGTCGACGGCAAGGCCGAGGTGCGGCGGGTCACCACCGCGGGGGTTCAGGGCACGAATGTGGTGATCGGCGAGGGGCTTGCGGCCGGCGATCTGGTGGTGGTCGGCGGCATGGAGCGGTTGCGCCCCGGTCTGCCGGTGCAGGCCAACCCCGCGGTCGAGGGGACGAACTGAGCCATGCTGTCCTCGATCTTCGTCGACCGTCCGCGCTTTGCCATCGTCATCGCCATCGTCACCATGGTTGCGGGGCTGCTCGCGCTGATCTCGATCCCGGTGGCGCAATATCCCGACATCGTGCCGCCGCAGGTCTCGGTGACGGCCAGCTATCCCGGCGCCTCGGCGGCGGTGGTCGAGGCGACGGTGGCGCAGCCGATCGAGGCGCAGGTCGTGGGCGTCGACAAGTCGATCTACATGAAGAGCGTGTCGGGCGACGACGGCAGCTACACGCTGACGGTGTCGTTCGAGCTGGGCACCGACCCCGACATCAACGCGGTCAACGTGAACAACCGGGTGCAGGTGGCGCTGGCGAAGGTGCCCGAGGACGTGCGCCGGGGCGGTGTGACGGTCAAGAAGAAGTCGTCGGCGCTGCTGGGCGTGATCGCGCTGTCGTCGCCCGATGGCACCTACGATCCGCTGTTCATCTCGAACTATGCGACGATCAATCTGATCGACGCGATCCGCTCGACCCCCGGTGTCGGCGACGCCACGCTGTGGGCGGCGCAGGATTACGCGATGCGGGTCTGGATCGAGACCGACCGGCTGACCGGGCTGGGGCTCACCACCGGCGATCTGATCGACGCGCTGCGTTCGCAGAACGTGCAGGCGGCGGTGGGGCGGATCGGCGCGCGGCCGATCTCGGACGACCAGCGCCTGCAGCTGAGCATCCAGACCAAGGGGCGGCTGGCGTCGGTCGAGGAGTTCGAGGCGATCGTGCTGCGCGCCAATGCCGACGGCTCGGTGCTGAGGCTCGGCGATGTCGGGCGGGTCGAGCTGGGCGCTGCCAATCTCGACCGCGAGACGCTGCTCGACGGCAAGCCTGCGGCGGCGATCGCGCTCTACCAGAACCCCGGCGCGAACGCGCTGGCGACGCTCGACGCGGTCAAGGCGAAGGTGGCGGAGGCGGCTGCCCGCTTCCCCGAGGATCTGACGTGGGAGATCACCTACGACCCGACGGTGTTCGTGATCGAGACCATCCACGAGGTGCAGAAGACGCTGGTCGAGGCCTTCGTGCTGGTGGTGCTGGTGGTGTTCCTGTTCCTCGGCAGCCTGCGGGCGACGCTGATCCCGACCGTCGCGGTGCCGGTGAGCCTGATCGGCGCCTTCATCGTGCTGAACGCGATCGGTTATTCGGCGAACTCGGTGTCGCTGCTCGCGGTGGTGCTGGCGATCGGCATCGTGGTGGACGACGCGATCGTGGTGGTCGAGAACGTCGAGCGGGTGATGGAGGAGCGCCCGGAGCTCTCGCCGGCCGAGGCGACCAAGCTCGCGATGCGCGAGATCACCGCGCCGATCATCGCGATCACCCTGGTGCTGCTGTCGGTGTTCGTGCCGGTGGCCTTCATCCCGGGCATCTCGGGCGAGCTGTTCCGCCAGTTCGCCGTCACCGTCTCGGCGGCGATGGTGCTGTCGGCGATCAACGCGCTGACGCTGTCGCCGGCGCTGTGCGCGGTGCTGCTGAAGCGCCACCACGGGCCACGCAAGGGGCCGGTCGGCTGGGTGATGCGCTCGATCGACCGGGTGCGCGACGCCTATGGCGCGGTGGTGGCGCGGCTGGTGCGGATCTCGATCATCGGGCTGGTGATGGTGGTGGCCTCGGGCGTCGGCATCGGGATGATGCTGAAGGTGACGCCGACGGGCTTCCTGCCCGAGGACGACCAGGGCGCGTTCTTCGTGGTGGCCAAGCTGCCGGACGGCGCCGCGCTCACGCGCACCGCCGAGGTGATGGCGCAGGCCGAGGCGATGCTGGCCGAGGAGGCGGCGGTCGCCAGCGTGACCACGGTGCTGGGCCTCAACTTCATCGACAGCTTCTCGCAATCGAACTCGGCCTTCGCGGTGGTGACGCTCAAGCCGTTCGCCGAGCGGCTCGGCGGCGGCGGCAGCGCGGCCGAGATCATCGCCCGCATGGGCCGGCGCTTCGGCGAGATCCGCGGCGGCATCGTCGCGCCGCTGGCGCCGCCGCCGATCATCGGCCTCGGCACCGGTGGCGGGTTTGCCTACATGCTCAAGGACCTGCGCGGCGGCGATCCGGCGGCGTTGGCGCAGGCGTTGCGCGGGCTGTTGATCGCGGCCAACCAGAACCCCGACCTCGCCCGCGTGTTCAGCACCTTCTCGGCCACCAACCCGTCGGTCTATCTCGACATCGACCGCGACAAGGCCGAGATCCTCGGCGTCAACCTCAGCGACGTGTTCCAGGCATTGCAGGCCTCGCTGGGCGGCTATTACGTCAACGACATGAACCTGTTCGGCCGGACCTGGCAGGTGCAGGTGCAGGCCGACGCCACCGACCGCGCGGGGATCGACGACATCTACCGGATCAATGTGCGCAACCGCGAGGGGACGATGATCCCGCTGCGCAGCCTGGTCGAGGCGCGGATCGTGGTCGGCCCGCCAGCGGTGATCCGCTACAACAACACGCGCGCGGTGACGGTGCTGGGCGCGGGCGCGCCCGGGGTCTCGTCGGGCGGCGCGCTGGCGGCGATGGAGGCGACGGCGGCCGAGACGCTGCCCGACGGCTTTGCCGGCGAGTGGACCGACACCTCGTTCCAGGAGAAGCGGGCCGAGGGCGCGCTGCCGCTGATCCTGGGGTTGGCAGTGCTGTTCGCCTTCCTGTTCCTGGTCGCGCTCTACGAGAGCTGGACGATCCCGGTGCCGGTGATGCTGTCGGTCAGCGTCGGCATCCTCGGCTCGATCGCGGCGCTGCTGGTGACGCAGTTGCCGCTCGACCTCTATGCCCAGATCGGCCTGGTGGTGCTGATCGCGCTGGCGGCGAAGAACGGCATCCTGATCGTCGAGTTCGCCAAGGAAAAGCGCGAGCACGGCGTGCCCCTGCTCGAGGCCGCGACCGAAGGGGCGCGGCTGCGGTTCCGGCCGGTGATGATGACCTCGCTTGCCTTCATCCTGGGGCTCCTGCCGCTGGTGATCGCGACCGGCGCGTCCGAGCTTGCGCGCCGGGCGGTGGGCACGCCGGTGTTCGGCGGCATGATCCTGGCCTCGGCGATCGGCATTTTCGCAATCCCGCCGCTCTATGTCAGCTTCCAGCGGCTGCGTGAGCGGCTGCGGCCGGGCGCGCGGCCGAAGGCGGCCGCAACCGCGCCGGCAGGCGACGAAGCCCCGGCCGAGTGATCGGCCGGACCGACCGGGGACGCGTCCACGCCTGGCGGCGGGGCGCTCGCGAGCCCGACAGAGCCGATTTTGCACAAAGGAGCACGCAGATGGCGCGACGTGACCGGATGAGATGGCTGGGCCGACCGGGCGGCCTGGGCTTGGCACTTGCAGCGGGACTTGCCCTCGGCGCCAATGCTCTGGCCGACGCGCGCAAGGTGACGGGGACGGTCGAGATCTCGCAGATCCAGGTGGCGTTCCTCTACAGCGGCAATATCGGCGGGGGCACACTGACCTACCAGGGCAAGCAGTACCCCTTCACCATCGGCGGTCTCGGCATCGGCGGGATCGGCGCATCGAGGATCGAGGCGACGGGCGAGGTCTACAATCTCGAGCGGCTCGAGGATTTCTCGGGTGCCTATGTGCAGGCCCGCTACGGGCTCGCGGCCGGCACCAAGAGCGCGGGCGAGCTCTGGCTCGAGAACGCATCGGGGGTCGGTCTCAGGCTCGATGCCAGGCGCGAGGGCCTTGCGCTCTCGCTGGGCGGCGACGCCATCTACATCGCATTCGATTGAGGGGCGCCATCATGAAGATCACGCGGAATCCCATCGCGCTCGCCATCGCAGCGGCACTGCTCGCGGGCGGTACTGCGCGGGCCGGGAGCGTCGTCATCGACGCCCTCTCGATCTGGAGCGCCACCGGCACGGTGATCCGGACCGGCCCGGACCAGAGCGTGTTCGCGGGCGAGGTCAGCGGCCCCTACATCGTCGATGCCGGACAGGGCCCGGTCCCGGCGGGCCGCATCGTCTGCGTCGGCACCGTTTCGGCCGAAATCAGCACCGGCCGGCAGAGCGCCGAGGGTCAGTGCCAGATCACCGCCGAGGATGGCGCGACGAGCTTTGCCCGCTTCACCTGCGAGGGGCTGCGGCTGGTCGGCTGTGCGGGCCCGTTCGAGATCACCGGCGGCGAGGGTCGGCTCGAGGGCATCACCGGCTCGGGCCGGATGGTGGTGCGCCGCTCGAAGACCGAGTTCAGCGTGTCGGGCGGGGTGCTGCGCGAGGAAGGTTTCGGCGTCGCGTCCTGGGATGGGCTGACCATCGAGCTGCCCGGGGCGGACTGACGGGGGCGATACGACCGGCGCGCGGCGCGCGCGCCGGGGACCGGACTGGCACGCGCCGGCCGATGGCGCGTCGGGAAGGAGGCGGGTGACCATGATGTATCCGAGGCCGTATTCCCCCGGGCAATCCGGCACGCAGATTATCCGCACCTTGCAGCGCGCCGGACGTGGCGGCGCACATGCCGAAGCGGCTCCGCCGATTTCCCACGATGGAGGCACATGATGTCTGTCCCGACGCTGAGACTCGCCCTCGCGGGCGCTGTGCTTGCCCTCGCCCTGCCGGTGGGGGCGATGGCGCAAAGCGCGCCCGTGCCCACGGTCGACGAACTGGTGAAGGCGATGACGGATACGCTGGCCGGCGCCACCTCGATTTCGTTCCATGTCGAGAAGATGTTCGACGACGTGCTCGTGACCGGCGAGAAGATCCAGTATGCCGGGGCGCTCGACGTCGCGATGCGGCGCCCCGACCGCTTCCATTTCTCCTATGGCGACGATCTCAGCGCCAAGGAGGCGTGGTATGACGGGACGCAGTTGCTGCTGCTCGATCTTCGCGCGGGCGTCTATGGCAAGCTGCCTGCCGAGGCGACGATCGACGCCACGCTCGACGTCGTGGCCGAGAAATACGACGTGCGGATGCCGCTCGCGGGCCTGATGTCGAGCGATGCCTACGCCGTGTTCACCGCGAAGGCGGTCGAGCAGCGCTATATCGGCCTGCACGATGTCGATGGCGTGGCGGCGCATCACATCTTCTTCAGCGACGAGACGGTGGACTGGCAGCTCTGGATCGACGCAGGCGAGGTGCCGTTGCCGCTGAAGTTGGTGGTGACCCATGCCGATGAGCCGGGCGAGCCGCAGTCGATCTTCCTGTTTACCGAATGGGACCTCGAAGCCGACCTGCCCGACGACACCTTCACCCCGCAGATCCCCGAAGGGGCGGCGCTGGCCGCCTTCCTTCCGCGTCAGGGAGAGTGAGCCATGGCAAGCCTGAGCAGACTTCGCAGATATCTGAGGCTTACGACGGTGATCGTCGCGATCGTCACCGTGGTCTCGATGGTGGCGGTGGATTACGCCGAGGCCCGTTCGCGCGGCGGTGGTGGTCGCGGCGGCGGCGGCGGCTCGGCCCAACGCTTCAGCGGTGGTAGTGGCGGCGGTGGCGGGGGCGGCGCGCGTGCCAACCGCTCGGCGCCGCGGGCGCAATCTTCCCAGCGCAACCGGGGCGGCGACTTTGGCGGCGGGCTGGG
>JAVVFE010000068.1:3589-10910 GCA_032251175.1 Thermohalobaculum sp. | reverse complement strand
ACCCCCGAGATCCTGGCGGCGCGGATGGCAACGCTGGCCACGCTGGCGCATGGCTGGGACGCGCCCTCGGTGGTGATCGCGACGCTGAACGCCGCCAGCCAGCGGGTGCCGCCGCGAGCAACGCTGGCGGCGTCGAGCTTCACCGCCGGCACGGGTCAGCGCGTCGATGTGGCGGGGCTGACCGGCTGGCTGGCGCGCATGGGCTTCAACCGCGCCTCGACGGTGATGGAGCATGGCGACTTCGCCGTGCGGGGCGGCATCATCGACATTTTCCCGCCGGGCGCGGACTACCCGGTGCGGCTCGACTTCTTCGGCGACGTGATGGAATCGGCGCGCCGCTTCGACACCGAAACCCAGCGCACGGTGGAAAAGATCGGCCGCGTGGACCTCGCCCCCGCCGCCGAAATCGTGCTGGATGACGCCTCGATCCAGCGGTTCCGCGCGCGCTATCGCGAACTGTTCGGCGCGCCGCGGCTCGACGACCCGCTCTATGCCGCGGTCAGCGAGGGGCGCAAGCATCAGGGCATGGAGCACTGGGTGGCGCTGTTCCACGAGGGCATGGAGACGCTGTTCGACTACCTGCCCGGCGCCCCCGTCACGCTCGACCACCAGGTGCCCGAGGCGCTGGGCGCCCGGCGCGAGACGATCCGCGACCACTATCAGGCCCGCGTCGAGACCGGCGAGGCGGCGGCGCGGGGCGAAAGCCCGTATCGCCCGTGCCCGCCCGACATGCTCTACCTCGACGAAGCCGGCTGGAACGCGGCGCTGGCCGGCCGCCCGGTGCGCCACTTCAGCCCGCACCGCCTGCCCACCGGCCCCGGCGTGATCGACGCGGGCGGGCGGCACGGGCGCAGCTTTGCGCCCGAGCGCCAGCAGGAGGGCGTCAACCTGTTCCGCGTGCTGGCCGACCACATCCGCGAGCGCCTGCGCGCCGGCCCGGTGGTGGTGGCAAGCTATTCCGAGGGCGCGCGCGACCGCCTGAAGGGCCTGCTCGAAGACCACGGCGTCGCCGACATGCGCCTCGCCGCCGACTGGCGCGCGGTCAAGCCCGGGCTCAACCTGATGGTCTGGGGGCTCGAGCAGGGCTTCGTCACGCCCGCGGCCACCGTGATCTCGGAACAGGACGTGCTGGGCGACCGCCTGGTGCGCCGCCCCCGCCGCGCGCGCCGGGCCGAGAACTTCCTGACCGAGGCGCAGTCGCTCACCCCCGGCGATCTGGTGGTCCATCTCGACCACGGCGTGGGCCGCTATCTGGGGCTCGAGACCATCACCGCGATGGGCGCGCCGCACGAATGCATCGCGCTGGAATATGCCGGCGCCGCAAAGCTCTACCTCCCGGTCGAGAACATCGAGCTGCTCAGCCGCTACGGGCAGGAGACCGGCGAGTTGGATCGCCTGGGCGGCGGCGCCTGGCAGGCGCGCAAAGCGAAGATGAAGGAGCGCATCCGCGACATGGCGGACAAGCTCATCCGCATCGCGGCTGAGCGCGCGCTCAGGACCGCCGAGCGGCTGGAACCCGAGCATGGCGGCTATGCCCGCTTCTGCGCCGGTTTCCCGTATCAGGAGACCGACGACCAGCTTCGCGCCATCGAGGATGTGATTTCCGACCTCGGGAAGGGCCGGCCGATGGACCGGCTGATCTGCGGCGACGTGGGCTTCGGCAAGACCGAGGTGGCGCTGCGCGCGGCCTATGTTGCGGCCGCCTCGGGCATGCAGGTGGCCCTCATTGCGCCGACCACGCTGCTCGCCCGCCAGCACGCGCGCGAATTTGCCGACCGCTTCCACGGCACCGGCCTGCGGGTGCGCCCGCTGTCGCGCTTCACCACCGCGAAGGAGGCGGCCGAGACCCGCAAGGGCCTGGAATCGGGCGAGATCGCCATCGTCGTCGGCACCCATGCGCTGCTGGCCAAGGGCGTGAAGTTCTGCAACCTCGGCCTGCTGATCATCGACGAGGAGCAGCATTTCGGCGTCGCCCACAAGGAGCGGCTGAAGGAGCTGCGCTCGGACGTGCATGTGCTGACGATGACCGCGACGCCCATTCCCCGGACCCTGCAACTGGCGATGTCGGGGGTGCGCGAGCTGTCGGTGATCGCGACCCCCCCGGTCGACCGCCTCGCCGTGCGCACCTACATCGCGCCGTTCGACACGGTGACGGTGCGCGATGCGCTGCTGCGCGAGCACTTCCGCGGCGGGCAGTCGTTCTACGTCGTCCCCCGCATCGCCGACCTGCCCGACGCCGAGGCGTTCCTGCGCGACGAGGTGCCCGAGGTGAAGGTCATCACCGCGCACGGGCAACTGGCGGCGGGCGACCTCGACGAGCGGATGAACGGCTTCTACGACGGCAAGGCGGATGTGCTGCTCTCGACCACCATCATCGAGTCGGGCCTCGACATCCCGCGCGCGAATACCCTGATCGTGAGCCGCGCCGACATGTTCGGCCTCGCCCAGCTCTACCAGATCCGCGGCCGGGTCGGGCGCGCCAAGCTGCGCGCCTATGCCTATTTCACCACCGAGCCGCGCAAACCCCTGACGCCGCAGGCGGAACGCCGGCTCAAGGTGCTCTCGAGCCTCGATTCACTGGGGGCCGGCTTCACGCTGGCAAGCCACGACCTCGACATCCGCGGCGCCGGGAACCTGCTGGGCGAGGAGCAGTCGGGCCATATCCGCGAGGTGGGCTTCGAGCTTTACCAGGACATGCTCGAGGAGGCGATCGCCCGCATCCGCTCGGGCGAGGCAGGCGCGCCGGTGGACGCAGGCGAGACCTGGGCGCCCACCATCAACCTCGGCGTGCCGGTGCTGATCCCCGAGCAGTATGTGCCCGACCTCGACGTGCGTCTCGGCCTCTACCGCCGCCTCTCGAACCTCGAAAGCCGGACCGAGATGGAGGGCTTCGCCGCCGAACTGCACGACCGATTCGGCAAGCCGCCGGCCGAGGTCGAATCGCTGCTGCGCGTCGTCCGGGTCAAGACGCTGTGCCGCCGGGCCGGGATCGCGCGGCTCGACGCCGGGCCGAAGGGGGCGACCGTGCAGTTCCGCGACGACCGGTTCGCCGATCCCGCGGGGCTGGTCGCCTACCTGCAATCCGAGCGCGGGCTGGCGAAGGTCAGGGACAACAAGCTGATCATCCGCCGCGACTGGACCGAGGAAGCCGACCGCGTGAAAGGCGCGCACAACATCGCCCACGACCTCGCCAAGATCGTGGCGGACGCAAAAAAGGCGGCGTAAGCGCCGCCTTTTCCAAGGTTCTGAGTCGGGTGCGGGACGCGCCCGGGCCGGTGTCAGGTCTTGACACAGGCCGGCAGGCGCGCTGCGGGGCGTGCCACCCGCCCGGCGCGCCGTTCCTCGATCCAGCGCAGCGCATCGCAGGACGGATGCCCCCGGCTGATCATCGTTTCCGCCGTGACCCGGCGTCCGTCGGGCAGCGTCGCATCGCGCCCGGGAGCGGCGGCGGATGTGCGAGTCCGGTTTTCGGAACCGACCATGTCGTCCTCCCATGTCAGAAAGCGCGGCACGGGATAGCGCCGCGGTTCACGACTATATGCCGGGATGTTGCGAAAGATCACGACTTGACATGGCGATTTTTCGACACCTTGTGTCGCTTTCTTGACGGAGCCACTCCCGGATGCCGATCCGCCCCGCCCGGGACGACCACCTGACCCCTGCCAACGGATGGCAGGGGCCCTTGGTCGGCCCCGCTTCGCGGCCTCAGGCGGCGAGCTTCTTCGCGGCCGAGAACGCCTTCACGGCATCCTTGAGGTGCCCGTCGATGGTCTTGACGTAAGCCTGGTGATTGGAAACCTGCGTCGCCAGTGCGCCAAGCGATTGCCGGATCTCGTTGTCCGCCTGAAACTCGCGGGGGATTTCCTTGATGCGTTTGGCGATCTCGTCGATCTTTGCGGTGTGCTTGCCGAGCCGCTTGTGGCTGTTGTTGAACGCGATCAGACGGCCGGACGCGTTGTTGAAGTGCCTGATCTTCAGTTCGGGATCGGTGGCTTCCTTCATCTGCTTCGCGTCGCCGATGATGCCAGCGGGAACGCTGCTCGGAATCGTCATCCCCCAGACCTTTTGCGCCCGGTCGGTCTCGGACTGCAGGATCTCGAGAAGCTCCACGGCCAATTGCCGGTAGGCATCGAGCTTGTTGACGTTCTGGCCCGAAAACTTGATCGCGCGGTTCGCCGCCACCCGCGTCTCGGCGACGGCGGTCTTGGCAAGCTCGACATATTCCTTCGCGCTTGCATATTTCGGGCGCATCTTCGCGAGATACCAGTCCTTGCCCCAGTCGGCCACGTCGCTGTCGTCCACGCCGGCCGGCTTGGTGAAGGTCCGGTGCCGCTCGAAGACGGGATGAATGTCATCGTCGAAAGTCTTCTTGAGCTCGACGAACAGCCGCTGCGAGTCGCTGAACTTCTCGCTGGCTTCCGCCCCGACGTCGCGATAGCCGAAGCTGCCGCGCTCCGCCTCGCTCGCATTGCCCTGCGCGCGTTCGAGGTTGGTCTCGATCCTGGCGTATCTGGCCTTGATCTCGCGGGTCTTGGTCTCGATCAGGGTGAGCGAGTCGCGCCGGTCGTCGATGAAGTCCTTCAGCTTTTTCTGGTACGAGGCATCCCGGATCGGCGCGACCGTGCCGGACGGGTCGACCCAGTCCTTCACCAGCATGAACTCGTCCAGATCGGTGTCGCCGTCCTTGATCCGCATATACAGATCCGCCTTTATCAGGCCGATCTTGACGTAGGGATCCTTCACTTCACCCTTCTTCAATCGCTTAGCCGCGGCATCGACCAGGCTTTTCGCGCCCTGCGGAATTGCCCTGCCGGCAATTTCCTTGGCGCGGTTCTGGTCGAACTGTGCGACCTTCACCTGATACTTGACGTCGCTCTTTTTCATTTTTCCGGCCAAGTCCGCCTCCATGAAGAATGATCGATGTGAAAGTGCGCAGGGCACGCAGACGGAAATACGTTTGAGTCGCCCCCCATCAAACGTTCGTGAGCGACGATCAACGAGCTTTAACCACAACGCAATAATGTTTTCCGAAGACCAGCGGGTGTGGCCTCGCCTCCCAAGCCTTATGTCTCCTGAAACGCAAAGCGAAGGAGAGCGGCATGGGACTTCTCGTCGATGGCGAATGGCGCGACCAGTGGTATGACACTGGCGCCTCGGGCGGCCGGTTCGTGCGCGACACTGCCAAATTCCGCAACTGGATCACGCCCGCCGGCGCGCCGGGCCCGACGGGCGAGGGCGGATTTGCGGCCGAGAGCGGGCGCTATCACCTCTATGTCAGCCATGCCTGCCCCTGGGCGCACCGCACGCTGATCTTCCGCCGGCTCAAGGGGCTCGAGGATCACATCGGCGTCTCGGTCGTCCATCCGCTGATGCAGGGCGACGGCTGGACCTTCGCGATCGGGTTCGATGGCGCCACCGGCGACACCCTGATGGGCAAGCGGTTCCTGCGCGAGGTGTATCTGGCGGCGGCGCCGAAGGCGTCGGGCCGCGTCACCGTTCCGGTGCTGTGGGACCGGGCGCGCGGGACCATCGTCTCGAACGAATCGTCCGAGATCATCCGCATGTTCAACTCGGCCTTCGACGCGCTCACCGGCAACCGGCTCGATTTCTACCCCGAAGCCCTGCGCCCCGATATCGACGCGCTGAACGCGCGGATCTACGACGCGGTCAACAACGGGGTCTACAAGGCGGGCTTCGCGACCACCCAGGGCGCCTACGAGGAGGCGGCGCGCGCGCTGTTCGGCGCGCTCGACGAACTTGACGCGCGCCTCGCCACCCGGCGCTACCTGACCGGGGCACGGATCACCGAGGCCGACTGGCGGCTGTTCACCACGCTGATCCGCTTCGATGCGGTCTATGTCGGCCACTTCAAGTGCAACATCCGCCGGATCGCCGACTACCCTGCGCTGTCAGGATATCTGCGCGACCTGTATCAGCACCCCGGCATCCGCGAGACGGTGCGGTTCGATCACATCAAGTTCCACTATTATGCCAGCCATGCCGGGGTGAACCCCACCGGCATCGTGCCATTGGGCCCGGAACTCGACCTCGACCGCCCGCATGGCCGCGGGGGCTTGTCGGAACAAGTTTGAATATCAGCCGCCTGTGCCGTGTTCCTCAGAACGCGGCCAGGCCCGCCACCATCGCCAGCACCAGCACGAAGTTCAGCGCGACGAACCACAGATGGCTGTCGCGCAGCCGCTTGTGCGCGATCAGCATCTGCTCGGGCCCCGTCGCTTCCGAGGCGATGACCCGCGCCACCGCCTCGCTCAGCCTCAGGCGCGCGGGCTCGATCTGCACGACGAAGACGCCCGCGATCACGATCAGCAGCGCGTATCCCGGGTCGCGCCCCGCCTCGACCAGCACCAGACCCACCAGCAGCGCCGCGATCCCGGCCAGCATGGTCAGGAAAAAGCGCGGCCCGGCGAGGAAGGGGTTGCGCAGCTTCGCCTCGGCCTCGACCTGGGTGACCCGTGCCGTGCCGCACAGATAGGGGCAGCGCTTCCACTGGATCGCCGCGAAAACGCCATGCACCGCGATCAGCCCGACCGCCGCCCAGACCACCGGGTCAGATCCCGCCCTGTCGAGCGTCTCGACCAGCATCTTCATCCCGAAGCCCCCGCGCGCCGGGCCTCGACCCCGGCCAGCTCCTCGATGATCCGCGTCCAGGTGGCGCTGTCCTGCGCGCCCTGCACGACATGGCGCCCGCCGATGACGAAGCAGGGCACGCCGTTCACGCCCATGCGCCGGGCCTCGGCCTCCTCGGCGGCCAGCTCGGCGCGGTCGGCATCGCCCGCCAGAAGCCGGCCGAGCACGGCCGCATCCATCCCCGCCGCCGCGCCGATGCGCGTCAGTGTCGCGGGGTCCGAGATGTCCTGGCCGTCGTGGAAATAGGCGCGGAAGATCGCATCGACCACGCGGTCGGCAACGCCCTCGGCAGTCGCCCAGCGGATCAGCCGATGGGCGTCGAGCGTCTGCGGCGCGCGCCCGATGCGGTCGAGCGCCCAGTCGATCCCCTCGGCCCGGCCGGCCTGGTCGATCGCGCCATAGACCCGCGCCGCGCCCTCGGGCCCGCCGAACTTGGCCTCGAGATAGGCGCGGCGGTCCATCCCTTCGGGCGGCATGTCGGGGTTCAGGCGGAACATCCGCCAGACGATCCGGAACGGGTTCGCCCCGGCCGCCGCGAGCGCGCGGTCGAGCCGGGTTTTCCCGATGTAGCACCAGGGGCAGATCGGGTCCGAGATGATGTCGAGCTGAATCATGCCACCAAAGATAATCGGCCTGCGCCGCCGACGAAAGGGGGGCACGATTCCGTGAACGC
>JAVVFE010000068.1:0-3489 GCA_032251175.1 Thermohalobaculum sp. | reverse complement strand
GGCCCCGCGACCGCCTCAGCCGCCGTCGCGCCGGTGCGCGGCCACCAGCGCGCGGCGTTGCAGCTTGCCGTTCGGGCTGCGGGGCAGGGCCTCGACCTCGATCCACAGCTTCGGCGCCTTGTAGGGCGCAAGCGTCGCCGCCGAATGGGCGGCAAGGGCCGCCTCGCCCGGCCAGTTCCCCTTCGGCACCACGAAGGCGGCAACCAGCGTCAGGTCGGCGCGCACCGGCAGTTCCGCCACCGCCACGTCGGCGACCGCGGGATGGCGGGCGATCGCCTCCTCGACCTCCTGCGGCGCGACGCGGTAGCCCAGCGCGTTCATCACCTCGTCGGCGCGGCCCAGATAGGTGATGTAGCCGTCCGCATCCATCGCCGCGCGGTCGCCGGTCAGGAACCACTCGCCCCGCATCGCCCCAAGCGTGGCGGCGGGGTCGTGCCAGTAGCCCAGCATCAGCCCCGGGTCGCGGCGCGAGACCGCCAGCAGCCCCGGCGCCCCCACCGCCACCGGCGCATCGCTGTCGCGGTCCTCGGGCAGGATGGCGATGCGCCGGCCGGCCTGCGGGCGGCCCGACCGGCCCGGCCGCGGCGGCACCGTGGGCGAGGACGAGATGTAGGTCGAGATCTCCGACATCCCCAGCGCCTCGAACAGCGGCTTGCCGGTGGCGGCGCGCCAGTCGTCGGCCACCGCCTCGGGCATCCGCTCGCCCGCCGTCAGGCCATGGCGCAGCGTGGCGAAATCGGCCGCGCCGATCCCGCCGCCGCGCAGCATCTGGCGGTAGACCCCCGGCACCGCGGCGAAGATCGTGGCGCCATGCGCCCGCACCAGCCGCGGCCAGACCTGCGCGTCGCGCGGCCCGGCATAGATCAGCGTCGCCGCCCCCGCGGCCCAGGGGTCGGTCAGCCCCGCGCCCAGCGTGTAGGTCCAGTTGAAGGCGCCGGCATGCAGCACGGTGTCGGCCGCGGTCAGCCCGTACCACCCATCCCACATCATCCGCCGCGCATCGGCCGCGCGCTGCGCGTGCAGCACCCCGCGCGGGCGGCCCGAGGTGCCCGAGGTGTAGATCAGGAACGCCGGATCGTCGGCCGCGGTGTCGGCAATCTCGCCTGGCCGCGCGGTGCGCAATTCGGCCCAGGCGGGCGGGGGCAGGGGGGTGACGCCGGCCGGCAGCTCCACCCCCAGCTCGGCCGAGACGGCGGCGAAGCGCGGCGCCATGTCATCGACCAGCCGACCGAACTCGCCCGGGGTCAGTTGCGACGAGGTTGGCACCGCGATGCCCCCGGCGGCGATGGTGCCGAAGAACAGGATCGGGAAATCCGAGACGTTGCCGAGCCGCAGCGCCACCCGGTCGCCGCGCGCCAGCCCGGCCTCGCGCAGCCCCTGCGCCGTGGCGCGGATCGCGCGGTCCAGATCGGCATAGGACCACGCCTCGGCCACCGCGCCGGTGGCATCACGCAGCACCCTCAGCGCCAGCTTGTCGGGCGTGCGCGCGGCATGGGCCAGCACATGGGCGGCCATGTTGAAGCGCGCCGGGCAGGGCCGCGGCGGGCCGAGGTCGAACAGGCTGTCGTCGGGCACCATGGCGTCTCCTTGCGGCGCGCAGCCTGTCACGCGGTCCCGGGCGCGGCAATGCGGCGCGCGCGCCCTCGCCTCAGTCCTTGCGCGCGAACTTCGCCAGAAGCCGGGCCAGCGGCCCGTCGGGGGCGGCGGCCTTGATCGCCTCGACCCGCTTGCGCGCCGCCGCCGCCTTTGCGCCGGCCGCCTGGGCCTGCCGGGGCGCGCCGCTGGCCGTGTCGGCCCGTGCGGGTGGTTGAAGACGCAGCGCCACGGCGTTCTGGAAGCCTGCTAAATCGCCGTCGGCCAGCTTCGGCGCGCCGTCCGCGATGCCGCGCATCAGGTCGTCGAGCCACGCGGCATCGGCCTTGGCGAAGTCGTGCAGCACATAGGCCGCCACCCGGTCCTTGTGCCCGGGATGGCCGATCCCCAGCCGCACCCGGACATAGGCCTCGCCGACATGCTGGTGGATCGAGCGCAGCCCGTTGTGCCCGGCATGGCCGCCGCCGGTCTTGACCCGGCACTTCGCCGGCGCCAGGTCCAGCTCGTCGTGAAAGACGACGACATCGGCAGGCTCGAGCTTGAGGTAGCGCATCGCCTCGCCGACCGCCTGGCCCGAGACGTTCATGAAGGTCATCGGCTTCAGCAGCACCACCTTCCCGGCCCCCAGCCGCCCCTCGGCCACCTCGCCCTGAAAGCGCGCGCGCCACGGCCCGAAGCCATGCGCCGCGGCGATGGCATCAACCGCCATGAACCCGATGTTGTGCCGGTTGCCGGCATATTGCGCGCCCGGGTTGCCGAGTCCGACGAAAAGCTTCATGCCGATCCCCCGAAAGGCAAAGGGCGCGCAGGCCGGTGCCGCGCGCCCCTGTTGGCGGCCACAGGGCCGGTTTCGGCCCCGGCATCGACCCCGGTATCAGTCGTTATGCGCGCGGATCTTCTCGGCCGCATCGGTCGAGAAGGCGACGCCCGCATCGGCCAGCGCCTTGTCCAGCTCGCCCGACAGCGTCATCTCGGTGATGATGTCGCAGCCGCCGACGAACTCGCCCTTGATGTAGAGCTGCGGGATCGTCGGCCAGTCCGAGAACGCCTTGATCGCGTCGCGCATCTCGGCCGAGTCCAGCACGTTGACGTCCTTGAACGGCACTTCCATGAAGGTCAGGATCTGCGCGACGCGGCTGGAAAATCCGCATTGCGGCATCGACCTGGTGCCCTTCATGAACAGCACCACGTCGTTCTGGTCGACGGTCTCGCGGATCTGGGTGTTGATGTCGTTCATGAGCTTCGGCTCCTGTCTGGGCTCAGTCCGGGGCGCTCGTCTGCAACGCGAGCGCGTGGAGGGGGGCGTTCTGGCCGGCGAGAATGCTGCTCAGCGCCTGGTTGACCATGCGCTGCTGCTGCACGCGGTTCTTGCCGCGGAATTGCTCGGCCACCACGGTCGCGGCGTAGTGGTTGCCGTCGCCGGCGAGGTCGCGGATCTCGATCCGCGCGCCGGGAAAGGCCTCGCGCAGCAGGTGTTCGATCTGGGCGGCTTCGACGGGCATGCGGCAATCCCTGGCGGTCGGTTCGTCGCGAGTGATGTAAAGCCTGCGCCGCGCACTGGCAAGGGCGGGGCCTCACAGCCGCCGGGGCAGGTAGCGCCACGCAATTAGCGCGCAGGCGACCATCAGCCCGGCAAGCGCGATGTAGACGACGCCCAGCCCGAACCAGGTCAGCAGCACGCCATAGATGAACAGCGGGACCAGCTCGCTCAGGTCCATGTAGGTCCGGTAGACCGCCGTCATCTCGGGCCGCTCGTGGACATGCACCGCGCGGTAGAACGGCACCGCGCCGATCGCATCGAGCCCCGAGGCGGCGAACGACGCGGCCAGCAGGAACCCCGCCACCCACCACGGATGCGCGCCCCCCGCAATCCCTGCGCAGACCAGCGTGACCGCC
>JAVVFE010000067.1:0-10917 GCA_032251175.1 Thermohalobaculum sp. | reverse complement strand
GGGGCCCCGCGCGGTCCAGCGAGGCCCCGGGTCGAGCCCGGGGCAGCGGGGGGATGTGACGGGGTCGTGCACGGGGGCGTGGGGGGTGGCGGCGTCCTCCAGCAGCGCGCGGATCGCCTGCTCGATGGCGGCTTCCCAGCGCGGCAGGGCGCGGTCGCGGCGCTGGGCGAGGCAGGCGGCGGCGAGGGTTGCATGCAGCGAGGCCAAGCCCGGGCAGGCGTCGAGCGTCGCGCGCGTCATCGCGTCGAGTGCGCGCAGCGCCCGGATGTCGGCCCTGAGCGGGTCGGGGTCGCCCACCGGCGCGGGGGCGTGCGCCGCCGCGGCCGTGAGCCAGAAATAGAGCGCGGCATTGGCCTCGCGCGACGGGAAGGCGGCGATGCGTTCGGGCAGGCGCAGGGCGGCGCCGTCGAAGGACGCGCGGGCGACGTATTCGCGCGCCGTGCCCAGACGCCGGCGCCAACTGAGGCGGTGGGCGCTCGCCTCCTCGCGGACCGGGACGATCTCGACGGCGGGGGCGCCGCCGAGACCGCGGAAGAAGACAGCCAGCCGCCCGCCGATCTCGGTCAGATCGGTCGCGGCTCCCTCATGCGCCTCGGGCGCATCCAGGCGGCTGGCGAAGGCGTGCCACAGTTTCCCGACGGTTTCCTCGGGTTCCCATGGCTCGAAGTCGATGCCCGTCATGGCCGCGCCTCACCCGAAGACGGCCGTGACGAGATCGAGGAGCCCGCGTTTGACATCCTCGTCGTCGGTGAGCGGCTCGATCATCGCCGCGAGGATGGCGCGCTCGACCGGCATGCCCTGCCGGATGAGGGTCGCGCAATAGACGAGGAGGCGGGTCGAGACGCCTTCCTCGATGTCCTGGCCCTTGAGCGCCCGCAGCTTGCCGGCAAGCCGCACCAGGCGGGCGACGCGCGCGGCGTCGAGGCCGCTTTCCGACACCACGATCTCGGTCTCGCGCGCGGGCGCGGGGAAGTCGAATTCGATCGCGAGGAACCGCTGGCGGGTCGAGGGTTTCAGCGTCTTGAGGATGTTCTGGTAGCCGGGGTTGTAGGAGGCCACCAGCATGAAGCCGGGGGCGGCCTCGAGTTCCTCGCCGGTGCGGTCGATCGGCAGGATGCGGCGGTCGTCGGTCAGCGGGTGGAGCACCACGGTCACGTCCTTGCGGGCCTCGACCACCTCGTCGAGATAGCAGATCGCCCCCTCGCGCACGGCGCGGGTGAGCGGGCCGTCGACCCAGACCGTCTCGCCGCCCTTGAGCAGGTAGCGCCCGATCAGGTCCGCGGCCGAGAGGTCGTCGTGGCAGGCCACGGTGTGGAGCGGGCGGCCGAGGCGCGCCGCCATGTGGGCGACGAAGCGGGTCTTGCCGCAGCCGGTGGGCCCTTTGAGCAGCAGCGGCAGGCCGTTGGCGTGGGCGGCGGCGAACACCTCGCACTCGTCGCCCTTGGCGAGGTAGAAGGGGGCCTCGGCCCCCTTCAGGTTGATGGATCCGTCCATCTGCATCACTCCGCCGCCATGTGGTCGGGATCGTGCTCGATGCGGTCGTGTTCGAGCGGGCCTGGCTCGATCACCTCGCGCCGCGGCACGAAGATCGCGTAGATGAACAGGAGCGCCCCGATCACCACCGCCAGGCCCGCGCCGAAGCGCATCAGGTAGAAGATCTCGATCTGGTCCTGGGTGTCCATGTAGCCCTCGCCCATCACGCGTTGCAGATGCGTCTGCACCGTGCCCGCGAAGGTCAGCACGAAGGTCATGAAGGTCATGCCGCCGGCCATCAGCCAGAAGCTGACCATGTTCAGCACCTGGTTGTAGGGATCGCGGTTCTTCAGGATCGGGAAGGCGTAAGTAAAGATCGCGAGGTTCAGCGAGACATAGGCGCCGAAGAACGCCAGGTGCCCGTGCGCCGCCGTGATCTGCGTGCCGTGGGTGAAGTAGTTCACCCCGTGCAGCGTGTGCAGGAAGCCCCAGACCCCGGCGCCGAAGAAGGCGAGCGTGGCGCAGCCGAGGCTCCACAGCAGCGCGGCCTTGTTGGGGTGGTCGCGCCGGCCCTTCCAGACCATGACGAAGGCGAAGGCCATCATGCCGAAGAACGGGACCACCTCGAGCGCCGAGAAGATCGAGCCGATCCACTGCCAGTAGCCCGGCGCGCCGATCCAGTAGTAGTGGTGCCCGGTGCCGAGGATGCCCGAGAAAAGGGCCGTGGCGACGATGACATAGAGCCACTTCTCGACGATCTCGCGATCGACGCCGGTCAGCTTGAGCATCAGGTAGGCGAGGATCGAGGCCATGATCAGCTCCCACACCCCTTCGACCCACAGATGCACGACATACCACCAGTACATCTTGTCGAGGCCGAGGTTCTCGGGGTTGTAGAAGGCGAACAGGAACAGCAGCGCGAGGCCCCAGAGGCCCAGCAGCAGGACGTTGGTGATGGCGGTCTTGCGGCCCTTCAGCACCGTCATGGTGACGTTGTAGAGGAAGATCAGCGCCGCCACGACGATGCCGACCTTGACCCACAGCGGCTGCTCGAGGAACTCGCGCCCCTCCTTGCCCAGCAGCCAGTTGCCCTCGAACAGGTTGAACACATAGGTCACCACCACGCCCAGCGTGCCCACCACCAGGATCGCGAGCTGGATGTAGGCGAGCAGGGGCGAGTGGATCTCGCGTTCGGCCTCCTCGGGGATCAGGAAGTAGGCCGCGCCCATGAAGCCCAGGATCAGCCACACGATCAGGCTGTTGGTGTGCAGCATGCGCACGATGTTGAAGGGCAGAAGTTCGGACAGCGTGTTCGGCGCCACATAGATCCAGCCGGCCAGCAGCCCGCCCAGGACCTGGATGGCGAACAGTGCGAGGGCCACCGTGAAGTAGGCCTGCGCGATCTTCTGTGTCTGGTATTTCATGGTCGTCTCCTCAGCCCGCGTCGTTCGGCGGCCAGTTCTGCGTGTCCATCTTGTCGGTCCACAGCAGGAAATCGGTGAGATCGCGGATATCCTGATCGCTCAGGTTGAACTGCGGCATCTGGCGGCGGCCCTCGACGCCACTGGGCTGGGCTTCCATCCAGCCTTTCAGCACGTCGAAGGCGCCCTCGGGATCGTCGAGCACGCCCCAGCGGGTCATCACGTTGCCGACCTCGGGCGCAAAGTAGGCGCCCTCGCCGTGCAGCGTGTGACAGTTGATGCAGGCGTTGAGTTCCCAGACGCGCTTGCCGCGCGCCACGCCCTCCGTCAGGCCGGCCGCGTCGGTCGATGTCGTCACGATGTAATAGTGGCTGTGAACCGACAGGCCGACGAAGATGACGATGAAGAACAGCGACCCGCCGTAAAAGATGTTACGGGCCATAGACTTGGTCATGACTTCGCGCATCGCGCCTTCCTTTCGAGGGTCGTTGGCGATGGCGCGACCATGCGCGCGGGCGGGCGGCGCGGCCTTAACGAAAGTCAAGGGGCGGCAGAAGCGCGCAGGCGGCCTTGTGCGCCGTCAGGAGGCAGGGACCACGTTCCAGTTCGAAGGCGCGACTGGACCGGGGTTCGGCGCGCCCCTCCGGGGCGGTCGAGAGGGAACCACCAGCGCGCTTTCAGGAAAGGCGGGCCCCACTTATCCCAGCCTGCATTGATCGGAACCGATCGTTGGGACTTCCGCTGCCCCGGGCTTGACCCGGGACCTCGCGTGGTCAGCGGTGCGGCGCGAGGCTCTGGCTCGGGGGCAGGGCGCAGCACAGTCAGGACGGCATGAGTCGAACTCGAGGAAAACTGGTATTATCCGCTTAAAAAGCGCTGTAAAACAAGGATTTAGAGCTTCTCTTCCGAGTCATTCGGACGGGAAAATACCCTAGCGCGCGCCTTGCAGGATGGCGGTCAGCGCCTCGGTCATCGCTTCGGCCTCGGGCGGCGTCATGCGGGCGTGGGTGGCGAGGAAGGGGGCGATCTCGCGGTCCGAATAGCGGCCCATCAGCCGCCCGTCGCGCAGCACCAGCCGAAGGCGGGCAAGGTCGCGCGCGCTGTCGTGGCAGATGCGGCATTCGCGCTCGTAGAACCCGCCCGAGGCGAGTTGCCGGGCGAAGACGCGCAGGAACAGCGCGATCTGGTCGGGTTCGAGCCCGCCGCCGTGGCGTTCGAGGAAGGGGCCGATCTCGCGCCCCTCGCGGCCATGGATCTCGTCGTGGTCGAACGTCAGACGCTCGCGCACGAAGGGGCCGGCATGGCCGTGGCAGGCGAGGCAGCGCGCCTCCCAGATCGCGTGGAAATCGGGCGCCGCGCCGTCCTGTGGCGCGGCCTCGGTCTGCGCAGCGCCAAGCTGCGCAGGGTCAGGTTGCGCGGGGCCAGGTTGCACGGCGCCAGCTTGCGCGGCACCGGTTTGCGCCGCAGCAGGGGCCGCGAGCGCGAGGCAGGCCGCGAGGGCGGCAGCCGCACGCCGGGCGCCGCCGCGGCGGGCGCGCCTACTGGAAGGTCTTGAGGTAGGCGATGACATCTTCGCGCTCGTCCTCCTTCTTCAGGCCGGCGAAGCTCATCTTGTTGCCCGGGATGAAGTCCTTGGGCTTTTCCAGATAGGCTTCGAGGTTTTCCTCGGTCCAGGTGAAGCCCTCGGCCTTCCTGGCGAGGAAGGCGTCGGAATAGGAAAAGCCCTCGGCCGAGGCGATCTCGCGCCCCACGACGCCGTTCAACGCGGGGCCGATCTTGTTCCTGGCGCCTTCGCCGACCGCGTGGCAGGCCTTGCACTTGTTGTAGACCTTCTGGCCCTTGTCGGCGTCGCCGTCGGCGAGCGCGGGGTCGGCGATCAGGGCGGCGAGAAGGGCCAGCAGGGCGGGGCGTGCGTGTCGCATGGGTCGGCTCTCCTTTCAGGCACGAGACGGGTCAGACGAGAAGTTCCAGCGCCGCGCCGGGCGAGGCGCCGAGTGCGGCGTCGATCGCGGGGCGCGCCATCAGCGCGAAGGCGGTGGAAAGCCCGTCGGCCAGTGCCGCGCGCGGCGCCGAGACCGAGACGACGCGCCACCCGGCCGCGGCGGCACCCGTGCGCGGGTCGAAGATGTGGCCGACGCGCCCCGCGGGGTCGAGCACCGTGCCCATCGGCGCCGAGGTCGCGAGCGCCCGGCCGCTGAGCCCCGCACGGCCCATGAGCGCGCCTTCGGGGTCGATGATGCCGGCCTGCCAGGGCGTGCCGTCGGGGCGGTGGCCGAGGCCGACGATCTCGCCCATGTCGACCAGCACGTCGGTCAGCCCTTGGGCGGCCAGCAGGTCGGCCACGCGGTCGGCGATGGCGCCCTGCGCGATGCCGTTCAGCGTGAGCGCCATGCCGGGGCGGGCGAGGGCGATGCGGGCGGGGTCGATGCCGACCCCGGCCCAGCCGGTCAGCGCCCGGGCGGCGGCGATCTCGGCCGCCGTGGCCGTCCGCCCCTCGGCCGCAGCACCAGCATGGGCGGCCCAGAGCGGTTGCACCGTGGGGTCGAAGGCGCCGCCCGTGGCGCCGTTCAGCGCGCCGCAGAGCGACAGCAGCGCGACCAGTTCGGCCGGCGGCGCGGCAAGATGCCCGTCGCGGTTGAGCCGCGACAGCGCCGAGCCCGGGCGATAGAGGCTGAAGATGTCCTCGAGCCGGGCGATCTCGGCCTCGACGCCGCGCGCCAGCGCCTCGGCGCGGGGGCCATCGACGCCGACCAGCGTGAGCGACGCCTCGGCCCCCAGCGCGGTGCCGCGCCAGCGGTGGACGGGGGCTGCGGCCAGCGCCGTGCGGGGCAGGGCGGCGAGGGCGGCGGCGATCGTGAGGACGCGGCGGCGGGTGGGGTGGGTCATGTCAGTGCTTCCCGTGCAGGTCGATCTCGACGGGGCCCAGAACCGCGTCGTCGGGGATGTCGTCGAACGCCATCGCCTTGCCGCCATGCCGGGCGATGAAGGCGCTGGCTGCCACCTCGTCGCCGAAGGGCGCGATTTCGGGCGCGCCCATGCCGCCGACCACGTCGGCGCCGACGACGTAGCGGGCATCGCTGGCGGCGATCCAGTTGTCGGGGCCGGGGTTCTCCCAGCTCGGCGCGCGGGCCATGTCGTTGACATAGACCGCCAGCACCCGGGCCTCGCGCTCGGGGCCGCGCAGATAGGCCAGCGCGTCGCGCACCTGGCTGAAGAACAGCGGCGCAGGGTAGCCCTCGAGATGGATCTGCGCCTTGGGGCCGCCGTGGTCGGCCAGCACCATCATGCAGTAATGCCCGGTGGTGGTGGCGTCGATCGCAACCGGCGCGGGGGGCGCGGCCGGTTCCTCGCCGCAGGCGCCAAGCAGCAGCAGGGCGATCAGGGCGCGCTTCACGGCTCCATCCTTCCAAAGGCCGCGCGGGCGAGGCCCAGCGCCGCGACGGGCCAAAGCAGCAGCGAGAGCGGCGCGGCCCAGCCGGGCAGGGCCGAGGCCGCGCCCCCCATGCCGCTGGCCAGCGCCACGCCTTCCGAGGCCGCGACGTTCCACAGGCGGAAGGCATCGGCCGGGTTGGCCGCCAGCAGCCAGGGGAAGATGTCGCGGGTGAAGGCGCCGTCGCCGCTCCAGACCACGGCGCCCAGCAGGGCGAGGTCGTAGAGCACCACCGCCACCAGCCACAGCCCCGCCGCCATCGCCGCCGCCGCCGTGGTGCTGCCGGCCAGCGCCGAGACCGCGTAGCCGAGCGCGAGGAACGCGGCGCCGAGCAGGATCGAGGAGCCGATCAGCCGGGCCAGCGCCATCAGGCTGTCCGCCCCCGCGCCGCCCGCCATGGCCGCCGCCGCCCCGGCCGCGCCGAACCCCGCGGTCATGGCGAAGGCCAGCACGCCGAGATGCGCAAGCCCCTTGCCGGCGAGGATCTCGGCCCGCGAGACCGGGTAGCTGAGGATCAGCGCGAGCCCGCCGCGGTCGGCCTCGCCCGCCAGCGCGTCGAACGCGAGCATCAGCGCGAGCAGCGGCGCGAGATAGACCGACAGCGTGGTCATCGAGGCGACCGAGACGGTCAGCAGGTCCACCCCCAGCGCGCCGGTGGGGGCCGAGCCGGCAAAGGTCAGCGCCAGCGCGAACATCAGCATGATCGCGGTGGCGATCAGCACCCAGCGGTTGCGCATGGCGATGCGCGCCTCGGTGCCGGCGATGGCGAGGATGCGGCCGATCATGTGCGGTCCTCGCCCGAATAATGGCGGTAGAGCGCCTCGAGCCCCGGCGGCGTCACGTCGAGATCGGCGACCAGCGGACCCAGCGCCGCGATGCGGCCCAGCGTGTCCATCTTGTCCTGGGGCGTGCAGAGGATCTCGACCGCCGCACCGTTGACGCGCGCGCCGCCGAGGCGGGCCTGCACCTCGTCCGCCGCGCCCTCGCGCGCGGTCAGGCGCAGGCGGATCGGCATGGCGGCGCGGGCGCGCAGGCCGACGAGCGTGTCGTGCGCCACCAGCCGGCCGGCCGACAGGATGGCGATGCGGTCGGTGCGGGCCTCGACCTCGGTCAGGGCGTGGCTGGCGATCAGCACGGCGGTGCCCTCGTGCGCCAGCCCGTCGATCAGCGCGTAGAGGTCGTGGCGCGAGACCGGGTCGAGGCCGCTCGCCGGCTCGTCGAGCAGCGCGAGGCGCGGCCGGCCCAGCATCGCCTGGGCGATGCCGAGGCGCTGGCGCATGCCCTTGGACCAGGTGCGGATGCGCCGGTCGGCGGCGTGCGACAGGCCGACGCGGTCGAGCAGCGGGCCGACCACGCGGGCGGGCTCGCCGGCGAGGCGCGCGAACAGGGCCAGTTGCTCGCGCCCGGTCAGCGCGGGGTGGAAGGCGACCGATTCCGGCAGGTAGGCGGTGGCGGCACGCGCGGCATGGCTGCCGGGGCGCGCGCCCGCGACCGTGATGTGGCCGGCGGAGGGGGCGATCAGCCCAAGCGCCAGCTTGATCAGCGTGGTCTTGCCCGCGCCGTTGTGACCCAGCAGCGCGAGGCGCTGGCCCGCCGCGAGCGAGAGCGTCACGCCCTGCAACGCCTCGACCGGGCCGTGGCGCCGGCCGAGGTTCTCGACGATCAGGATGTCATCCGTCATGGCGCGTCTCCCAATCCGGGATGGCGGGCGCGGGGGCGCGCATCAGCGGACGGCTGTCGATCACGCCGCCCGGCAGCAGCGCCGGGAACGCCTGTTGCGCCCATCTTACCAGTTGCACGGCGGGCGCGCCCAGCAGCAGCTTGGCGGCGGGCTGGGTCCAGATCACATGGTCCATGCTGTCGTTCGGGCGGTAGGGCGCATCCGCCACGCCATCGCCGTCGAGGTCGAAGGCGGCGAAGTCGCTCCAGTGGTTGCCGCGACCCTCGGCGCTCCATTCGACCCATCTGGAGCCGACATACTTCACCTGCGTGCGGTTGCCGACGAAGGCGTTGCCGGCCATCGCGTTGCGCTCGGACCCGGCGGTGAAGTGGACGCCGATGCCGCACTGCTCGAACCGGTTGCCTTCGAACCGGTTGCGGTGAGCGTTGTAGATGAACAGGCATTTTTCGCCGCCGCGCACAGTGTTGTCCGCGATCACCGAGTCGTTGGCATAGTTCAGCATGATGCCATGTTCGCGGTCGCCCAGCGAGGCGTTGCCGGTGATCCGCACGTTCTTCGAGAACATCACGGCAAAGCCCAGATCGTTGCCGACCGACAGGTTGTCCGAGACCTCCGAGTCGTCGGCATACATGTAGTGCACGGCAAAGCGCAGGTCGCGGAAGCGGTTGCCCCGGAAGGTGTTGCGGCGCGAGGTGTTGACGAAGATGCCGTCGCGGCCCCAGCGGATGTCGTTGCCCTCGACCACCGTGCCCGGCGCGTTCCAGACATAGATGCCGTTGCCGCGCTCGTTCACGCGGCGCTCCTGCCCGCCCTCGATCACGTTGCCGGCCACGCGCGCGTCGTGGGCGCCGTGCACGTCGATGCCGTAGAGGTTGGCGCTGAGCCGGTTGTCCGCGATCAGCGCGCGGTCGGCGCCCTTCAGCAGCCGCACGCCGCTGTCGATCGTCTCGTGCGAACGGCCCGAGCCGGTGATGGCGCAGCCGCGCACGGTGACGTCGGGGCCGGTCACGGTGAGGACCGAGCCCTGCCCGCCGCCGTCGATCGTGGCGCCGGGCTGGCAGTCGAGGGTCAGGGGCCGGTCGAGCGTGACCGGCCCCCGATGCGTGCCGGGGGCGAGGCGCAGGACGTCGCCCGCCTGCGCCTGCGCCACCGCGGCCACGAGCGCCCCCGGCCCGGCCGGCACGTCCCGCACCCCCGCCGCGGCGGGCGCGGCGGCGACGAGGGCGGCCAGCATCAGCCAGGTGCGCAGCATCGCTCAGGCGCCCCGCGGCTCGACCAGCATCCGGCCGCGCATCTCCATGTGGAGCGCGTGGCAGAACCACTGGCAGTAGAACCAGTGCACGCCCGGCCGCTCGGCGATGAAGGTGACCGAGGCGGTCGCCTGCGGCCCGATCTCCATCGCCACGCCGAAGTTCGCCAGCGTGAAGCCGTGCGTCAGGTCATCGATATCGTCCATGTTGGTGACGTAGACGGTGACCTCGTCGCCCTGCTTGACGGTGAACTTCTCGAGGCTGAAGGTCGGCGCCACCGAGTGCATGTAGACCCGCACCTTGTTGCCGTCGCGGATCACGTCGGCGCCCCAGTCGAGATCGACGCCGTCGGCCGCGGCCTGCTGGCGCGCGTCCTCCCACATCGGGTCGTCGCGCGACCAGACCGTGCGCGGGTTGACCTTCGAGCGGTGGACCAGGATCGAGTCGTGCGGCTCGGCGAAGGTCGGCCCGTCGTGGACCACCTTCATCTCGTCCGACGAGATGTCGATGAGCTGCTCGTTCTCGGGCTTCAGCGGCCCCACGTTCAGGAACCGGTCCTTCGAGAACTTGTTCATCGAGATCAGCCACTTGCCATCGGCCTCGGCGGTCTCGCCCATGGTGGTCGAGTTGTGGCCCGGCTGGTAGTGGACATCGACCTTCGAGATGATCGGGTCGACGCTCTCGCCGGCATAGGCGCGGATCGCCTTGTCGATGTTCCACTTCACCACCTGGCTGTCGAGGAACAGCGTGGTGAAGGCGTTGCCCTGCCCGTCAAAGGCGGTGTGCAGCGGCCCGAGGCCCAGTTGCGGCTCGGCCACGATGCAGGACCGCGGATCGACGTCCGACGCGAACAGGGCGTCCACCTTGGTCACGTCGATCACCGAGCAGGTCGGCGACAGCTTGCCGTTGATCACCACATGCTTCTTGTCGGGCGCGGTGTTGCAGCCATGCGGGCTGTTGGGGATCGGGATGTAGCGGGTGTAGTTCTTGTTCGAGCCCTTGCGGCCGTCGATCACCTTGACGCCGTTCAGCTCCTGATAGTCGCCCGCGGCGACGCCGGCCTCGATTTCCTTGAGGTTGAACACCACCACATGGTCCATCTCGGCCGCGGTCATCTCGGCGAGGTTCATGCCCATTTCCGAGTTGTAGCTGGTCGAGAAGGCATACTTGCCCTGATAGTCGCAGTCGGTGTTGTCGAGGTTGCCCGAGACGATCACCTGCCACGCCACCTTCATCTCGTCGCCGTCGATGGCGGTGAAGATGTTCACATACTGCGAGGGGTCGTCGAGGATCTTGCCGTCGTTGACCAGCGGGGTCTCGTGCTCGCCATTGGCGAAGATGTAGCCGGTGCGGGGGTATTTCTGCGGCCGCATGCCGTGGATGTCGTGGGCGTTGGGGATCTCGAGGATCTTGTCGCACTTCATCACGTCGCAGCGCACGCGGGCGACGCGGGTGTTGGCCTTGTCCTGCATGAACAGGTAGCGCCCGTCATAGGTGCCGTCGGTGAACGACATGTGCGGGTGGTGCAGGTCGCCGTTGTCGTAGGTCTTCTTGCCCTGCGCGGCGAGGTAGGCCTTGGTGTCGTCGGTCAGCCCCTCGGTCAGGATCTTGAGGCTTTCGTTGGTCTGGCCCCAGCCGGTGGCCGAGCAGCGGTTGAACACC
>JAVVFE010000066.1:0-10937 GCA_032251175.1 Thermohalobaculum sp. | reverse complement strand
ATCGTCAGGATAGGGCCGCGCCTCGCGGCGGGGAAGCGGATTCAGCCGCTCGCCAGCGCCGCGAGCGCCTGCGCCAGCGCCTCGGGCGGGCCGGCGAGCCGCAGCGTCTTGATCCGCCCGGTCGCGCCGGCATCCAGCGTCACCGCCGATTTCGGCAGGCCCAGCGCCTTGGCGATCAGCACCGCCACCGCCGCGTTGGCCGCGCCCTCGGCCGGGGGCGCGGTGACCTTCACCACCAGCAGCGCGCGCCCGGCGGCGTCGAGGCTCACGCCCTCGATGCCAGCCCGCCGCGCCCTGGGGGTCACCCGGACGCGCAGCCTGAGGCCGCCGTCGCACGGCTCCCACGGGCGGGGGGGCATCGCTCAGCCGTAGGCGAGCGGCGCGAGGTTGTTGTTCACCAGCACCTGAAGCGCGAACAGCGCGAACAGCACGAAGATCGGCGCGAGGTCGATCCCCCCCATGTCCGGCAGGAAGCGCCGCACCGGGCGATAGAGCGGCTCGGTCACCCGGTTCAGCCCGTTCCACACCTGCATGACGAACTGCTGGCGGGTGTTGAGCACGTTGAAGGCGATCAGCCAGCTCATGATCGCCTGGATGATGATCACCCAGAACACGAGGTCGACGGCGAGGTTGAAGATGGCGAGGAACGAGGCCATGGGGCTCTCCGGCACGGGGTGGACAGGCACCCGCGAGACCTAGCCCGCCCCGCCCTCGCACGCAACCCGCCGCCACGCGGCCGCCCGGCCGCCCGGCCCGTCAGGCGCGTGCCCCGACCCGTTTTCCCATTGACACCCGAGCCCCCCGGATTTAGATGCCAGTCCCGTTGGGGCCGTAGCTCAGCTGGGAGAGCGTCGCGTTCGCAATGCGAAGGTCAGGGGTTCGATCCCCCTCGGCTCCACCAGATTCCCCAGATACCGGTAACCTCTGGAAATTCTTGACCATCAGTGGCTTACGCATTCTGTCCTTGCGACGCATCTGGTGCAATGGAGTGCGAAGCGGCTCCGCGCGCAAACGAAGGCGTGGAGAACAAATGGGGCGAATTGCACCCGCGTGTGCCGATGTGCGCCAGCCATCTCGCATGCGACGCTTTCTCCCGCTGCGTCTCACTCCGTTCGCGCGCTGCTGCCCGTCGCCAGTGGGGCCCGGACCAATGGCGCCGCCACTGTGAACTCCCCCGATGGTCGTCGATGAACCCGGCCATCGCTTCGACCGGCGGTCGAACTCCGCCACGGCGAGATAAGCCGATGCCTTGCGCAGGATCTCGCGCCCCCGACGCAGTTCGCGGTTCTCGCGTTCCAGTGCCTTCGTCTTCTCGGCCATCTCGGCCGGGATGCCGGCGCGCTTGCCGCTATCAACCTCGGCCTTCCCGATCCGGTCGTTCCGGGTCAGGTCCGCGCCGAATATCCCGGTGACGATCCGCGCCACATGGACCAGGCCCCGGGGCACGATCTGCCGCGCTCGCCTCCAACCTGTTCGTCCGACCCCGGCAAACACTTTTTCGGCGAATGGCCTTTGCTTTTTTACCTTCATCCGGGGAATAGTTCGACCTGACGTTATCAGCCGAGATCATGCCGAATTGCATTCCGACACCATCACGACGCCGAGGGCGGGCGCGAGTCGCAGCGCATTCGGTCGGGTCGCTCCGCGATTGAGGGGTGGTCAATGGGTATGAAATCGTTTGCGCTTCGGGGAGCGAGTCCGAATGAGTGAGCTGCGGGCCTGGCTGGAAGCGATCGGGTGCGGTCGCTATGCCGATGCGTTTGAAGAAAATGGCATCACGCCGGACCTCATCGGAGATCTGACCGACGACGATCTGAAGGAACTCGGGCTCACGATCGGCGACCGAAAGCGTTTCTGGCGCGCCGTTCAGGCGAAACAACAGCCGCCGGCGGAACAGGCCGCGGTCGGGGCCCCGGCCGGCGCAGACGCGGCCCACGCCAACGCGCCCGGCGAACGCCGGCGCCTGACGGTGGTGTTCGTCGATCTCGTCGGCTCCACCGTCCTGTCGAGCCGCCTCGACCCCGAGGAATGGAGCGATGTCCTGCGGGACTATCAGAATATCGTCGCCGGCCTCGTGACCCGCTTCAACGGGTATATCGCGCAATATCTCGGTGACGGGGTGCTCTGCTATTTCGGATGGCCGACTGCGATGGAGGACGCCGCCGAGCGCGCGGTCGAAGCAGGACTCGCGATCATCGAGAGTGTGAACCGGATCAGGACATGCGACGAATCCCTCGCCTGCCGCGTTGGCATCGCGACCGGGTTGGTCGTCGTCGGCGATCTGATGAGCCGGGGTGGCGGCAGCGACCCGGCCGCGATCGGCGAAACAATGAACTTCGCGGCGCGACTCCAGGCTTTTGCGAAGACCAACCAGATCGTGATCTCCGAGAGCACGCGGCGCCTGCTCGGCAATGCATTCATTCTCGAGCCGCTGGGCAAGCGCAGCTTCAAGGGCATCCCGGGCCAGCAGCCGATCTACGCCGTCCTGCACAGCAATCCCGAGCATGACCGCTTCGCCGCGCGCGAGGGCCTCGCCACGGGCGCCATGGTCGGCCGCGCAAACGAGCTTGCGCTGCTCATCGACCGCTGGCAGCAGGCGCGCGCTGGCGAAGGGCAGGTGGTGAACCTGATCGGCGAGGCCGGCATCGGAAAATCGCGCATCTGCCGCGCACTGTTCGAGGACATATCGGCCGAGAACTACCAGCGCCTGACCTACCAGTGTTCGCCCTACTTGCGCGATACGGCGCTGTGGCCGGTCATCAACCGCATCACGGCGGCGAGCGGGATTGTCGCCGACGACCCCAACGACGCGCGCCTCGACAAGATCGAGCGCTACATGCGGGACGCGCGCGCGGTCGAGCCGACCGATATCGCAATCATCGCCGACCTGATCGGCCTCGATGCCGAGTCGCGCTATGGCTCGATCACCATGTCGCCTTCGGCCCGGCGCGCCGCCACCTTCTCGATTCTCACCGAGAATGTCGTGGCGCTCTCGAAACGGGCGCCCGTGCTGATCATGATCGAGGATGTCCACTGGGCCGACCCGACGACGCTCGAACTGCTGAGCATGATCATCGAGCGCGTCGAGCGCGAACGGGTCATGGTGCTGGTCACCTGCCGCCCCGAGAACCAGGTCGCGTTGCCCAACCAGCCCTATGTGACCGGCATCACGCTCAACCGCCTGGGCCGCAAGGGCGTCGAGGCGATCGTCGCGCGGTTCGGCGGCGGCAAACTGCCACCCGAGACGATCGAGGCAATCATCGAGCGCACCGACGGTGTCCCGCTGTTCGTCGAAGAACTGACCAAGGCGATGATCGAAAGCGGCGACATGAGCGTGCCGGCCAGCCTGCACGACACATTGATGGCCCGCCTCGACCGGTTGCCCGAGGTGAAGGAGATTGCCCAGATCGCAAGCGTCTTCGGGCGCGAGTTCGAAACCGACCCCGTCGCGGCTGTGGCCGAACTCTCGCGCCAGCGGGTGATCGATGCGCTCGACAGCCTGCGCAAGATCGAGCTGGTCTTTTCCCGGCTTGGCGGCGATGGCCGGTTCAGCTTCAAGCACGCGCTGGTGCGCGACGCGGCCTACGAGAGCCTGCTGAACCGCCGCCGCCAGGAGATCCACGGCCGGATCTTCGATCTTCTGCGCCAGGACGAGGCCACCATGCCCGGTGTGCTCGCGCAGCACGCGGCCGAGGCCGGCCGCCTGAAGGAGGCGGTCGAATATGGCGGCCTTGCGGCCGAGCAGGCGCTTCGCCGGCCCGCCTACACCGAGGCGATCGCGCATCTCGAGACCGCGCTTGCAGCCCTCGACCGGATGCCGGCGAGCGAGTGGGCCTTGCGCGTGCGCAAGAGCCTGCTGCTGCTGTCGGGCGAGGCGCGGATCGCCCATTTCGGCTATGCTGCGACATCCACCACCGACACCTATGCCGAAATCGAGCGGATCGCGCGGCAAACCAACGACAAGAACCTGTTGATCCAGGGCCTCTACGGCCGCTGGGCCGGGCATTATGTGCCGGGCCGCACGCTGGCGGCGCTCGAGGTCGCGGACACGATCTGCGAGGTCAGCGACCAGACCGGCGACGCGCTCGAACGTGCGCTGGGGCGAAGGTTGCGCGGCACGGTGCTGACGATGATGGGCCGCGTCGAGCCGGCGACGACCGCGCTCGGCGAGGTGGCGCGGCTCTACGACCCCAGCCGGCATCCGCAGTATGCATCGCGCTTCGGCCAGGACGTCGGCATCGCGTGCAAATGCTACAGTATCGGTGTCCTGGTCCTGGCCGGCCGTTTCGAGACCGCCGCGGCGCTGGCGCGCGAGGTGCTGCACGATCTCGACCGTGTCAATCATGCGCACACCACCGGATATGCGCTGGGGCATCTCGCGGTGTTCCTCTGCGGCGCCGAGATCCTGCCGCTGGGCCACGAGATTGCCGATCAGTGCATCGCGGTCAGCGAGCGTGACCGGATGCCGCTCTGGTCGGCGCTCGGCCATGCGTCGCAATCGATGGCCGGGATATTCGAGGGCCGCGGCAGCGACAGCATCCCCGAGTTCAGGGAGGCGCTGGCGATGCTGCGCAAGGTCGAATTCCTGATCTTCATGCCGATCCTGCTGCCACCGGCTGCCCTGGCGCAGGCCCAGGCGGGAAATGTCTCGGCGGCAACGGCGCTGATCATCGAGGCGCGCCAGTTGATGGAAGACAACGACGCGCGCTTCGCCGAGGCCGAGATCTGCCGCGTCGAGGGGCAGTTGATGCTGCTTCAGGGCAACCGGCTCAATGCCGAGGCGTTGTTCGAGCACGCGATGCGGCGGGCGAGCGAGCTTGGGCATCTCGCCTGGGAGCTTCGCGCCGCGGAATCGCTCGCCGGTCTCTGGCGCGAGAATGGCCGGGGCGGCGAGGCGCGCGCCTTGCTCGCGTCGGTCTATGGGCGGTTCGAGGAGGGGCACGACATGCCATCGCTCAAGCGCGTCGCCCGGCTGATCGCGGAGACGGATTGACCGCAGCGGGTCTTGCCGCGCGGCGCGGCTCAACCGATCCCGTGGCGCGCAAGCAGGTCGGCCGGATCCCGGGCCGTCAAAGGCAATGGGCACGGCGCTGCAATGCTTGCGATGGCATCGGCCGGGCGACGGGTGGCAATGGTGCCGGTATGGACGTGCCACCCGCCGCGGCAGAGCACTGCCGAACCGGGCGGGACTTCCCGCCAGCCATCCGCCCCGGCGCAGGCCCTGAGCGTGACCTGCCGGAAGGCTGCGAGATCGAGGCCATGTCCGGTCGCCTTGGCCAATGCCTCGCGCGCCGTCCAGGCCCGAAGGACGAAGGCGCATCGTTGCTCCGGATCGATGCGCCGGTATTCCCCGTGTTCCGCGGGCGAGAGGATGCGCTCGGCAATGGCTGCGGCATCGAACGGCCGCATGACTTCCAGATCGACGCCGACCGGCACGCCGGATGTCGCCACGACCATGCCAAAGCCGCCACTGTCCGAAGCACTGAAGCAAAGCCCGTCGGGGTCGCCCGCCAGATACGGTTTCCCGCCCGGCGCCTCGGCAATCTCGAGGTCTGCGGGCGGGCGGTCCAGATACCATCCGAGGATCACGCGCCGCGCGGCACGGCGAAGGGCGAACGCCCGCGCCCGCGGTGCGCAGTCGAACTGGCGATAACGGACGCGCTCGGCGGTGCTCAGCCATGCCAGGGCAGCATCTTCCGGGCACCGCGCGCCGGCGAGCGGAAAATGCCAGATGTCGATCCCCTCGATCCGCCTCATCGTCCGGCGCCGCGCCCGCCGGCCTGCCGCAACAGCGTGCCGAGGCGCGCGAGCACGGCCTGCCGGGACGTCGTGAACGGGAAGTGGTGCCCTCCCGGCAAGACCTCCTGCGTCACGGGGCCGCGCAAATGCGCCATCCAGCGCGCGACCGCCGCCGCGGGGACAAGCCGATCCTCGGCCCCCGCAAGCAGACATGCGGGCACCGCGAGGGCGATGTCGGGCGGGGTGATCGCATGGGTGCGCAGCAGCGCGATGTCGGCGCCGAGCGTGGGCGCGAGCGACATGAACAGCTCGGGGTCGGCGGCGATCGCCTGGTTCGCCGGGTCGTAGGCCAGCAGCAGACGGCGCAGCTCGTCATGCCCGGGCGGCTGGGCCTGACCCGTGCCGGTCGGAGGGGCCGAGGCCGAGATCACGATTGCCGCTGGCGCGCGCCCCGCCTGGTCCAGGCCCCGGGCGACCTGGAAGGCCAGCGAGCCGCCCATGCTGTGGCCGAACAGCACGACCGGGCGTGGCTGCGGCCGCAGGGCCAGATAGGCCGCGCCGACCCGCCCGGCCGCGTCGGCGAGACTGGCGGCGGCGGGCTCGTCGATCCGGTTCTCGCGCCCCGGAAGCTGGCAGGCGATCAGCGCGGCGAAGGCCGGCAACCCCTGCGCCCAGGGCCGGAAAACCGACGCCCCTGCGCCTGCGCCGGCGAAGCACAGCAGATCGACGACCGGCGTCAGCCGGCTCGGCCAGGCCACCAGCCAGCTTCCGCCGGCGGCATCCTGCGACGTGATCACGCGCTGTCCGCGCATTGGCCGAGCAGCCGGCTCTCGACCGTTCTGCGGATGAAGTCGAAATCCTCGACAAGTGCGAAATGCCCGGTGTCGCGGGTGAACAGCTCGAAGCGTTTCGACGTGAATTTTCGCCAGAGCCCGGCGTCGATGTCGCGGAAATAGGCGTCCCTCACGCCACGAAAGCACGTCAGGGGGACAGGGAAGGGGGCTTCGGGCAGATAGACATAGCGGTTCGCCATCTGAAACTCGGCCCGCACCGTCGGCAGGACGATCCCGCGCAGTTCCTCGACATCCAGCATCTTCGAGCTTTCCGAGATCCCGAACGCCCGGATCACCTCGGAGAACACCGCGTCGGGCTGCTCGAAGCCGGGCCTGCCCGCCTGATATTCCGCGAATCCGCGCAAGCGCGCATCAAGCTCGCGCTCGAAGTCGCCCGGCGCCTTGAGGACGCTCGGCGGTCGTGCGCCCGAGACGAAGATATGTGCCGGCATCGGCAGCTTGCGGGCCTGAAGGAAGCGCAGCGTCTCGTAAAGCGTGAGGCCGCCCAGGCAATGCCCCAGCACGGCATAGGGCCGGTCGAGCCGCGCCGCGAGTTCAGGCAGCAGGCCGCGCGCAAAATCCTCCACCGTGCGGACCGGCGCCTCGTTGATCCGGCCGAGCCGTCCCGGCGGCTCGACGGCGACGATTTCGACCGCGGGGTCGAAGGCATCGCCCCAACCATCGAACACCGCCGAGCCGCCTCCGGCGAAGGGGAAGCAGACAAGCTGCACGCGGGCATCGGGCCGCGGCCGCCTGATCACGAGCCACGCGCCGGGCGCACCGCCCGTGCGCGCCTGGTCGGGCGGGGGCCGGGAGGGGGGCGGGGAGGGTTGCGCCGCCGCCCCGGGTGCCGCGCCGGTGTCGGCTGGGCCGGGGGTGCCAAGGTCGGGCAACGCGCTCAGCACCATCTGTGCGAGTTCCATGACCGAGGGACCGCGCAGCAGCGCGCGGGCGGGCAGGCGGGTTCCGAACACCGCTTCGATCTCGTTGATCACGCTGATCGACATCAGCGAGTCGAGCCCCGCCTCGCGCAGCGACCGGTTCGGGTCGAGCGGCACCCCGGTGTCGAGGATCGTGGCGCAGATCTGTCCAAGCGCCTCGACCAGCGGCCCGTGGCGGCGATCGGGGGACAGGGCGCGAAGCTGTTCGAGGATCCGGGCGCGGTCGATCCGTTGCTGCCGTCCGGCACCCGACGCGCCGCGTGCGAGGGCGTCGTAAAGCTTTGGTGGGCGGGCGAATTGCGTCACGAACCGGTCCCAGTCCGTCAGCGTCACCACCATGTGGTCGGCATCCTGCGCCAGCGCCGCGGCCATTGCCTCGATCCCCTCGTCCGCGGGGATGTAGCGCGTGCCGCGGGCGCGCCAGATCGAACGGCCGCGCTCGCCCGACTCGGTTGCCAGGCCGGCGTCCTCCCACGGGCCCCAGTTCAGCGCCGTCGCCGCCAGCCCCAGGCGCCTGCGATAGGCGACCAGCGCGTCGAGGAATGCGTTTCCCGCAACGTAATTCAACTGACCCATCGAGCCGATCACGCTCAGGATCGACGAGAACAGAACGAAATGCCCCAGATCCAGATGCTCGGTCGCGCGATGCAGCGCCCAGGCGCCTTCGATCTTTGCGGCGGTGACGCGGTGATACCGCGCCCAATCCATCTCGATCATGATCCCGTCGTCCAGCAGGCCCGCGCAGTGGAACACGCCATGCAGCGCCGGCCCGTCGGTTTCGATGCGCGCGATCAGTGCTGCCACCTCGTCGGGGTCGGACATGTCGGCGGAAACCGCGTGGATGACCGCCCCCATCGCCTCCAGTGCGGCAATCTCGGCCTGCTGCTGCGTCGAGGGCGCGCGGCGCGAGACAAGCCACAGGTGTCGCGCGCCCTGCGCGCGCACCAGCCAGCCGGCCACCTTGAGCCCGAGCGTGCCGAGGCCGCCCGTCACCAGATAGCTCCGCCCCGCCTGGATGGCGGCGCCGACGGGGACGGCGCCGTCGTCGGCGCGGTTGCGCACCAGGCGCGGTGCGAACCGCCGGCGGTCGCGCAGGGCGATCTGATCCTCGCCATCGCCCCCGAAGATCTCGTCCAGCACGGCCGCGCCGTCCGTGCGGTCATCGATATCGATCAGCCCGCCATGGACTGCGGGGTGTTCCAGCGCGATCACCCGGCCATGCCCCCACAGCACGGCCTGGAGCGCCTCGCCGCCGAGATGGTCGCCCAAGGGGGCCTGCGCGCCGCGCGTCAGGATCCAGAGCCTGGGCTGGTTTGCGTCCGAGGCAAGCGTCTCGCTGGTCAGGTGCAGCGCCGCCGTGCTGATCAGGAACTGGCGCTCGGTCTCGCGGGCGAGATCGGCGGGCTCGAGACCCATCAGGGGCGGTGTGCCCAGCGCCGTGGCAAGCAGGACGCCGGCGATCGGGGGCCCGGCAGTGACTTCGGGGGGCAGGTCCGAGCCGGCCGTTTCGGGCCGGGACGCCTCGATCAGGTCGTCGGCGCGCAGCACGCACCAGTCCGCCCCCCGGGCCTCCAGCGCATCGGTGATCGGCCGGACATCCCCGGGCGTCTCGGCGATCACCAGCCAACGGCCCCTGGGGCTCGGCTCGGACAGGGGCAGTGCGGGGCGCGCGACCCAGTCGATCCGATAGAGCCAGTCATCGACCTTTGCGCGTGCGCGCGGCAGGAACGCCGCCTCGGGCAGGCGTTTGACCGCCAGCCCTTCGATCAGCGCGAGCGGGCTGCCATCATCCGCGTGGATGCGGATATCGAGCACATAGCGCCCGTCCCCGGGCCGCTCGCCCGGGCGCAGTCTCGCGAGGGACCAGACCGCGGACGGCACTGGCGCGAAGACGGCGAAACGCTCGACCGTGATCGGCAGGAAGGTGGTGCCGCCATCGGGTGGCAGCGCGTCGAAGATGCCATGAAGACCCGAGACGGCCGGGTAGATGTGCAGGCACGCGTCGAGAATGGCGGGGTGGACCAGCGCCGCATCCGCGCCCGCCTCGCCGGCCAGGTCGGCGTCGGCCGAAATCCGCGCCAGCGCGACGCCCTCGCCCAGGCGCAGGTCGCGAACATTCCGAAAGCCGCGGCCGTAGGTCAGCCCCAACCGGTCGAGCGTCTCGTAGAAGGCCGCGGGCGCCACCTCATGGCTGCACTCGGCGCGGGCGGCGGCAAGGTCAAGGGCCGTGGGCGCGGCCGAAACCCCGGGATGCAGGCGGGCCTCGATGTGCTTGCGCCAGGGGGTGTCCGTGCCCGACGCGGTCACGCAACTGCTCAGCACCGCCGGGCCGGCGGCGAGGTCGCGCGGGACTTCGATATCGACCAGAACGGTCTCCTCGCCATCGAGCACGCAGGCCTCGCGATAGGTGAGCGCCCGCACCTCGACCGCCTGGCCAGCGACCCGCGCACCGGCTTCTGCAAGCCCCGCCAGCGCCGCCGCAACCGGCAGCGTGATGTGACGATAGACCCGGTGATCGGCAATCCAGGGGCGCGCCGCGACCGAATACGCGCCCTGAAAGCGCCGGGCATCGCCCGGCACCCGAAGCTCGGTTCCCGACAGCCCCTGTGCCGTGCCGGCAGCGGCCGCAGGCGTCGCCGTCAGCCAGTATCGGGTGCGCGCGAAGGGGTAGAGCGGCGCCGCCGCCCGCCGCGCCCCGCGCTGGCGGTAGAGCGCCGCAATGTCCGCGGCCTGGCCCTTCTCCCAAAGGCGCCCCAGCGTCGTCATCGCCACCGCCCAGTCGTCGCCCCGCGCGGACAGCAGGCCATGGAGGTCAATCTGATCCCCCGCCAGCGTCGCGGCAGCGAAACCGCGCAGGGCGCCCCCCGGCCCGACCTCGATGAAATCCGTGCAGCCCAGCGCCGCGAGGGCCCGCAACCCGTCGGCAAAGCGGACCGGGCGCAGCACATGATCGGCCAGGTATTGGCCGTCGGGCGCCGCCGTCATCACCGCGCCTGTCATGTCCGAGACGAAGGCGAGCGCCGGGGCGCGCGCCGTGCGGCCGGCGGCAAAGGCCGCGAGTGCTGTGGCGGCGGGCGCCATCAGGGGCGAGTGGAAGGCGTGCGAGACCTGAAGCCGCCGCGTCGCGATCCCCGCCCGCGTCGCGCGCGCCTCGATGGCGTCGATGCCGGGGGCCTCGCCCGAGACCACGACATTCGCCGGGCCGTTCAGCGCGGCGATGCCGATGCCATCGATGCCGTGGCACAGGTCGATCGCCTCGGCCTCGCCGGTGATAAGCGCGAGCATCGCGCCGCCCTCGGGCAGCGACCCCATCAGGGCCGCGCGCTCGGCCACCAGATCGGCCGCATCCTCGGGTGTGTAGACCCCGGCCAGCGCGGCCGCGGCAAAGGCACCGGCGCTGTGGCCCAGCACCGTGTCGGGGCGC